>JASHTK010000156.1 GCA_030040575.1 Gammaproteobacteria bacterium | reverse complement strand
GCCGATGGTTGAAATGGTCGAGGTAGTCCTCGAGATCCGCCCGCGATCTCACCCGGGCGGCGCCGCTTGGGAGTCCGGCCGTCATGCTGCGATGTCCTCCATCCGGACGGTGCGCTCAGGCACCGGACAGGATGCGAGCCTTGATCGTCTCGTACTCCGAGTCGGTGATCAGCCGGTCATCGAGGAGCTTCCTCGCCTCCGCGAGCCGCCGGGCGGCATCGGGCACGGCCGGCTGAGCCGGGAACGACGCCGCCCCGCCGGCCGGTGCGGCCGCCGCGCCCGCCATCGCCCCCATGCCGCTCACCTGAAATCCTCCCGATCGGGCTCGCAGCTCCTCCAGCTCGCGGAGGCGGCGCTTCTCGCGCCAGGCCTGATCCTGCGCCTGGCAGATCCGGTAGACCGCCTGAGCCTGCGCCTTGCGCAGGCCGGTGAACGGGAAGATCCGCGAGCCCGCCGCACCCTCGGAGGCGAGGTCGGCCGATGCGCCGGCGCGCACCACAAGGTCCGCGCCGAAGATTCCGACCCTGAGCGACACGGCCTCGAGGTCCTGCCAGCGGATGTTCCCGACCTCGAAGCCGCCGAGCAGGCCGCGGGTGATCCACACGAGCCGGCCGCTCGTCGCGGCCACCAGCCGGCGGCGGTGAGTGAGGGCGAACAGGCGGCGCTGGACCGCCCACGCCTCGAGCGTCTCAGCCGGGATCAGGATCGAGTGCAGATCGTCGAGCGCGCCGTGCAGGTCCGGCTCGCTCTGTTGCGCCTGCAGGCTCATGAGGCGGCGCTCCGGCGGCCATCGCTAGTGCAGGGCCGCAGTCGCGGCGGCGTGGGTGGCGAGCAGCTGCCGGATCTCGCGCAGCTTGCCCTCGATCGCCGCGGCATTCGCGCTTCCCATGCGGATCAGGGTCTTCTGCCCCGCCGACAGCGCCTCGAGCTTCGGGTCGGCATACAGGTACATCACGTTCGGCTGCACGAGCTCGATCGGCCCCTCGACGTCCGGCGTCGCGAGCAGATGATCGATCACGTGGATCACCCGGTCGTTGAAGTACTCCGTCGGATAGCCGAGATCCTCGTAGGCCTGCTGGAAGAGCGGATAGAACTGGAAGTAGACCGAGGCGAGCCGGTTGGCGTCGAGGGACTTCACGAGATCGACGAGGGGCGCGTAGCGCGCGAAATTCGCCGGGTCGATCGTCAGGTGTCCCGGGGTGCCCGCGACTGCGAAGGTCCCGGCCGTCGGCTCGAGCGGGCGCAGCTCCACGGCGACTTTCTTGCGCGGCAGATTATCGACCGTCACGACAATGTGGCGGACGAGGTTCTGGGGCACCAAGTACTTGGCGAGCGCCCCCGAGACCCCCGTGAGCGCGCCGCCCACGGCGGAGTCGCTGTCGTTGAGCGCCGGGAGCGGCGCGGCGGCGCCCGCGCCGCCCGGCGGCACGGGATGCTCGATCGCCGGCTCGCTCGCCGCCGGCGGGGCCTCCGTGATGTGCTGCGGGACCGCGGGGGCCTCGGCCGCGGGACGCACGTACGCGTAGTAGTAGTAAAGCGCTGCGGCCACCACCACGACGGCCGCCGCCGCGCCCCACACGATGGGTTTCCGGGACGTCATGTCACCTCCAGAATCTCCGAGGTCGCGCCATGCGACAGGTCGTATCCGGCGACATCTTGCATCACGCCGCTCCGCGCGTGAACGCCCAGTCGAGGAACCGGCTCGCGAGCCCGCCGCCGAGGCTCGCCCCCGTGACATCCGCGAGCCGGTACTCCGCCCTCCCGAGGATCGCCTGCGCGGCGCGAATCCCGCTGCGCACGGCCGGGCCGATGCCCTCGCACAGGTCGCGCGTCGCGAGGCCCGCCGCATCGCCGGCGATGAGCGCATCCTCGATGCGGACGACCTCGACGCTGCCGCGCAGGTAGTAACTGTAGCCCGCGGGCTCGCAGGTGGCTCCCCGCGCGAGCCCGCGGGTGAGCGAGCGCGTGAGGGCCGCCCAGTGCCGCTTGATGTCGTCGCCGCGGCGCTTCATCCGCTCGGCCATCCCGCCCACCCCGACGTTGAGCCAGCCGTTCGCCTTCGGCACGTACCAGGAGTAGCCGGGCAGGCCGCGCTCGAAGAACCACAGGTGGCAGTCCGGATCCTGCCAGTCGTAGGCAAACTCGTGCTCGAGAGTGACCGTCTGCAGCTCGCTCGCGCGCGGATTCGCCTCGCGGAAGAGCGTGCGGTAGACCGGACAGCGGGTGCCGCCGGCGCCGTTCAGGTACCGGCAACGATAGGTGTCGTCGATCGAGTAGCCGCCGGTCGGCTCGCGGCGCACGGTGCGCACCGTGTGCTGCTCGACGGGCGCGCCCGACCGCTCGAGCAGCCACGCGTCGAACTCGAAGCGGCGGATCGAGTGCTGCACACATTCGAGCCGCAGGTGCAGTCCCTTCAGGTGCGCGTGCAGCCGCTCGAAGGTGAGGAAGCGGTGCGGGTAGGCGGCCGGATCGATCTCGAGGTCCCGCACGACCTCCGGGGTGATCCAGCCGGCGCAGAGCTTCAGTCGCGGGAAGCGCTCCTTGTCGAGCACCAGCACGTCCACGCCCGCCTGCCTGAGTTTCCAGGCGGCGGTCGAGCCTGCGGGGCCTCCGCCTACCACCACGACGTCCCATATCTTCACGGCTGCTCCCGATCAGCTCGGGTACAGGTAGGCGCGCGTGAGGGGAATGTCGTGGTTGTCGCGCGGGGCGAAGACGACCTGGAACAGCTGCAGCGTGCCGGTCGCGAACGCGGCGACCGACCCCGCGAGGTAGAGCCGCCACATGCGCACGAACCTCTCATCGAACATCGCCCGCACGCGGTCGACGTGGGCCTCGTAGAGCGCGAGCCAGTGCTCGAGGGTCCGCGCGTAGTGCAGCCGCAGGTTCTCCACGTCGAGGACGGAGAGATCCCACGGCTCGAAGATCTGCATCATCTGCGCGAGCGAGGGGGGATTGGCGCCGGGGAAGATCCGCCGCTCGATCCAGGGATGGAGCGGCGCCGGGTAGTTGCGCCCGATGGAATGAATGAGCCCGCGGCCGTTGCGCCCGATCGAGCGCCGCGCGACGGCCCCGAGAGCGCGGTAATTCTCGACGCCGACGTGCTCGAGCATCCCGACGGAGACGAAGGCGTCGTAGCGCCCGGTGATGTTGCGGTAGTCGTCCTCCACGTATTCCACCTGCCCGGCGAGCCCCTCCGCCCGGGCGCGCTCCTGCGCGAACCGCACCTGCTCGTGGGAGATGTTGAATGCGCGGACCTTCACGCCATAGTGGCGCGCCATGTGAAGCCCCAAGGCACCCCAGCCGAACCCCGCCTCGACCACTGTCTCCCCGGCGCGCAACCTCAGCTTGCGGCAGACGTGATCCATCTTGGCGATCTGCGCCTCATCGAGCGTCGCCGCGGGGGTCGGGTAGTACGCGCAGGTGTAGGCCATGGTCCGGCCGAGCCACAGCGAGTAGAACTCGTTGCCGATGTCGTAGTGATGATGGATGTTGTCGCGCGAGCCGCCGAGCGTGTTCGACCGCGGCCGGTGCGCGAGGTCCGAGAGGCGGCGCAGCACGGACCGGCGGCCGCCGGCGCGGGCCGATGCCTCGTAGGCCGCCGCCACGAGCCCGACGAGGTCTCCCTCGATCTCGATGCGGCCGTCGCTGTAGAGGTCGCCGAAGCCCACCTGCGGATCCTTCAGGAGCGCAAGGAGCACTCCGCGGTCCGCGATGCGGACGGTCGCGACCGGCTTGACCCCCGCGGGCGCGAGCCGCTCCCCGCTCGAGAGGACGATCTCGACGGGCGGATCGCCGAATATCGCGAGGAGCCTGCGCAGCAGCTTGCCGCCCGCCGAGACGGGTGCGGACC
>JASHTK010000015.1 GCA_030040575.1 Gammaproteobacteria bacterium | reverse complement strand
TCGAGGTCCGTCGTGAGGCCCGCGCTCCAGCGCTGGCGGGTGATCGCGAGCACGTCGCGCTGGGTGGCGAGGCTCTGCTCGAGGATGGACTTCTGCAGCTGCGCTCCGCGCAGGTCCATGTAGTCTGCCGCCACGTCGCTCGCGAGGGAGAGCCGCACATCGTGCTCGTCCTCGAGGGAGGCCTCAACGTTCGCGCTCGCCGCCTCGACGGAGCGGCGCACTCGGCCGAACAGGTCGAGCTCCCACGATGCGGAAAGCCCGAGCTGGTACTGGTTGTACGGGTTCGCGAACACCCCGGACGGCAGCCCCGGAATGTCAGGGGCGATGCCGAAGATCGCCCCGTTCGGCGTATTGAGGCTCAAGCGCTGGCGCGTGTAGCCGGCATTCGCCGCGAGGCTCGGCCAGAGCCCCGCCGCCGCCTGGTCGCGCTGCGCCCGCGCCTCCTCGATACGCAGCACCGCCTGGCGCACGTCGAGGTTCGCCGCGAGGCTCCGTCCGATGAGCGAGGAGAGCGTCGGATCAGCGAAGCTCCTCCACCACTCGGCGATGGGCTCGGCCTCGGAGCGAGCCGTGCTGCTGCGTGTGCCGTTCGCCTCGAGCGCGGTGTGCGACCACTGCGGCGGCACCGCGGGCTGCGGCCTCACGAAGCTCGGACCGACGGCGCAGCCCGCGGCGAGTGAGGCGGCCGTGAGCAGCAGCGCTCTCATTGCAGGCGGTTGCGGAACAGCCATGCGGCCCCCGTGAGCGTGCATGCGGCGGTCAGCGCGAGCGGCCACAGATCCGGACCGAGTCCAGCGAGGGAGGTCCCCTCGAGGTAGACGCGCTGGGCGATGTCCACCGCGTAGCGCAGCGGATTGATATCGGTGAAGTACTGCAGCGCGAGCGGCATGTTCTCGAGCGGCGTCGTGAGCCCCGAGAGCGTCGCGAACGGCATGATGAGCAGGAACGAGAACAGCATCGCCTGCTGCATCGTGTAGGAGACCGCCGAGACCATGAGCCCGAGCCCGACCGAGGCGAGCACGAAGCACGCCATGCCGAGGTACAGCGTCGGGTAGGAGCCCTGGAAGGGAATGTGGAACCACAGCTGCGCGACGAGCAGCACGCCCGTCGCCTGCGTCATGCCGATCAGCACGGCGGGCGCCGCCTTGCCCGCCATGATCTCGTACGGCCGGTACGGGGTGACGAGCAGCTGATCGAAGGTGCCCTGCTCGCGCTCGCGCGCGACGGACATGGCGGCGAGGAGCATCGTCTGCAGGAGCGTCAACTGGCCGATCATCCCCGGGATCATGTTCCAGCGCGTCTCGAGATTCGGGTTGTACCAGGCGCGCTCCTCGACCGTCACCGGCGGTGCGGCGAGGCCGTGGTCCGCGCGCCAGTCGGCATTGAACGAGTCCACGAGGGCGGTCGCATACCCGGTCGCGGTGCCGGCCGTGTTCGAGTTGCGCCCGTCGGCGATCAGCTGCACGCTCGCGGACTCGCCGGAATCGAGCCGCCGCTCGAAATCCTGCGGGATCGCGAGCACGATGAGCGCCCGCCGGTCATCGATCGTCGAGCGGATCTCGGAGGCGCTCGCGAGGCTCGCGACGCGCTGGAAGATGCGGTTGCCGTCGAACTTCGCGATGAGCTCGGCCGCGGCCGCGCTGTGGTCCTCATCGAGCACCGCGTAGGCGACGTGATTCAGATCGTACGTGGCCGCGTACCCGAAGATCAGGGTCTGCACGATGGGCGGCAGCAGCAGGCTGTTGCGCGAGCGCCGGTCCTTGAGGACCGCGAGCAGCTCCTTGCGCGTGAGGGCGAGGATCCTCCAGAGCGAGTCGAGCATGGCCTCAGGCGAGCCTCTTGTGCGTGATGCGGCGGCCGGCCCAGGCGATGGCGACCAGCATCGCGAGGAGCGCCGCGAAGTTCGGCAGCAGCACGCGCCACAGATCCCCCGCGAGAAACACGGTCTGCAGGAGCGCAACGTAGTAGCGGGCCGGCAGCACATAGGTGATCGCGCGGATGGCGGCCGGCATGCTGCGCAGGTCGAAGAGGAATCCGGAGAGCATGAACGCCGGCATGAACGTCGCGAGCATCGTGAGCTGGCTCGCCACCAGCTGATTTTTGACGGCGGAGGAGATGAGCAGGCCGATGCCGAGCCCGACGAGCACATAGAGCATCGAGGCGCCGAGCAGCACCCAGAGCGAGCCGCGGACCGGCACGCCGAAGAGGAACTTCGCCGAGACCACGCACAGGAGCAGGCCGAACAGGGCGAGTCCGAAGTACGGGATGGTCTTGCCGAGCAGGATCTCCTCGCTGCGCACCGGCGTCACGAACAGCGCCTCGAACGTCCCGCGCTCCCACTCGCGCGCGACGACCATCGCGGTGAGAAAGGCGCCGATGAGGGTCATGACGAGCACGATGACGCCCGGCACCAGGAAGTAATGGCTGTCGTTCGCCGTGTTGAACCACATGCGCGTCTCGACGGACACCGGACCGCCGCTCACGGGGCGCCCCTCGGCCTGCTGCCGGGCGGACCAGGCGCCGACCGCGCCCTCGACGTAGGCCTCGATGAGGCGGGCCTGGTTGGCGTCGGTGCCGTGCACGATGAGCTGGACTTGCGCATCACCCGCGCTCACGCGGCGCGCGAAGTCCGACGGCACGCTCACGATCCCATCGACGGTGCGCGCGAGCAGGAGCCGCTCGGCCTGCTGCATCGAGCGCACGATCTGCGGATGAAAGTAAGGGGAGAGCTCGAAGCTCGCGGCAAGGTCCATCGCATCGGAGGAGTGATCCTCCAGGGCGAGCGCGAGCGGCACGTTCTTCACATCGAGGGAGAGCCCGAACCCGAAGAGCAGGACGAGGATGAGCGGCAGCACCACGCCGATCGCGATGCTCGCCGGATCGCGGATCATCTGGCGCGACTCCTTCTTGATGAGCGTCCAGATGCGCCGCGCCCGCTG
>JASHTK010000155.1 GCA_030040575.1 Gammaproteobacteria bacterium | reverse complement strand
CGGAAGCCACGTGTGCAGCGGCACGAGCCCGACCTTGGTGCCGAAGCCAACGGCAATCAGCACGAAGGACGTCTTCAGCAGCGATGCGGGCATGCGCGGCGCCGCGGCGAGCAACGCGCCCCAGGTGTAGGAGGTGCCGCCGCCCGCCGCCTGCAATGCCGCAAACAGCAGCAGGAAGCCGAGGAGCGCGATCCCGGCGCCCATGAGCGAGAGCGTGACGTATTTCCACGCCGCCTCGAGCGCCTCCTCGGTGTTCTCGAAGCTCACGAGCAGCGCCGAGGAGAGCGTCGTGAGCTCGACGAAGATCCACACCAGCGTCGACTCGGCGACCATCGGGATCGCGAGCATCGCGAACACGAACACGTTGTAGTTCGCG
Organism: Gammaproteobacteria bacterium; assembly: GCA_030040575.1. Classification (GTDB taxonomy): domain Bacteria; phylum Pseudomonadota; class Gammaproteobacteria; order Steroidobacterales; family Steroidobacteraceae; genus JASHUC01. The sequence continues at coordinate 6,975 of JASHTK010000155.1, read as the reverse complement.
TAGTACACGCGCAGCCGGCCCGGCTCGCGCGCGTGCGCGCGGTCCATGTAGCCCCAGGAGTAGATCGCGGCGGTTGCGCCGACGAGCGCGATGAGCAAGACGATGAGCATGCTCAGGCCGTCCACGGAGAGCGATGCCGCGGCAACGGTGATGACGGCGCCGGACGCCACCCGCAGGGACGCGATGCCGGCGAGGACCAGGATGGCGAGGGAGCTCGCCACCGTCACGGACTGCGCGGCGCGCCGCATGGGCAGCGCGGCACTCAATGCGGCGGCGAGGAGCGCCGAGCCGAGCATCGCGAGGAGGATCATGCGGGTCGCCCCGCACCCGGCGCCTGAGCCTCACGCAGCGCCGCCAGCTCCCCGACCCGCGTCGAGCCGAGCCGGCGCTGGATGGTTCGCACGAGCACGCCCGCGACGAACACGAGAATGAGGCCGTCCGAGGCGATCGCGAGCTCGACGATGAGCGGCAGCTCGCGCGAGAGGGCGATGCCCGCGAAGAACGCGCCGTTCTCCATCGCGAGGATGCCGATCAGCATCGGCACCGCCTCGCGCCTGACCGAGAGCGTGTACGCCCCGAGCAGCAGCCCGGCGAAGCCGATCGGGACGTTGGCGCTGCGGAACTGCGGCGCGACCGACTGCAGGATCGGAATCGCGAGGAAGTAGGCGAGCACGGCGAGCGCGAGCGCGATGGTGAGAGAGGTGGGGATGTTGAGCGCCTGCTCGATCTCGCGGCGGGTGTAGATCTCCGAGGAGAGCGTGCGGCGCAGGATCAGGGGCACGACGATCGGCTTCGAGATGAGGTTGACGACGCCGACCCCGGCGAGATGCGCCGACCCATACTCGCCTGCGAGCAGAAACGCCGAGGCCGCGAGCAGCAGCGACTGGTAGATGAACAGCGCGAGGCACCCGCGGGTCTGGCGGGTCGCGACCATGGCGAACGCGCTCAAGAGAAAGAGGCCGCCGGCGAGCGCGTTGAGCGCCGCGAGGAGCGAGGGCAGGTGACTCACGGCTGCAGCCGTCCCTCAGGCGGCGAACGTGCGCGCGATCATGGCCGCGACGCACGTGATGAACGCCGCGCCGAGGAACTCGGTGATGCGGAACAGGCGCAGCTTCGAGAGCGAGGACTCGATGACGACCAGCACGAGGATCAGCGCGAGGATCTTGAGCGCGACGAGCGGGATCGCGAGCAGGACCGCGGCGAGCTGCTGCCGGGCCGCGAGACCCCAGGGCGTGACGAGCACGTTGAGGAACACGCACATGAGCACCATGAGCTTCATGTGGCCGCCCCATTTCATCAGGGCGGCGCCGCGGCCGGAGTACTCGAGCCCCTTCGACTCATCGATCATTGCGAGCTCGAAGTGCCCGGTCGGATTGTCCACCGGGATTCGTCCGGCCTCCGCGAGGATCAGCATCAGAAAGGCGGCGATGAGCAGCACGTGCGCCGGCGCGAGAAAGCTCCCCGCCGAGCGCGTCCACTGCGCCTGAACGATGTACGGGATGGTGGACCCCGCGACGAACGAGACGGTGAAGAAGACGATCACGAAGACCGGCTCGGCGAGGAATCCGACCATGCGGGTGCGGCTCGCGCCCATCGGGCCGTACGGATTGGCCGGATCGACCGCGCCGAGGCAGGCGAAGAAGCCGCCGAGCGCGAGGATGAATCCCGCGCCCACCATGTCGGCCATGAACGCGAGGAACAGCGGGTAGGAGGTGAGCACCGGGATGAGCAGCACCACGAACAGCGGCGTGACGAACACGACGTAGGGCGTTGCGCGAAAGATCCAGGAGCTCTGGTCCGAGACGACCTCGTCCTTGTGGAAGAGCTTCCAGAGGTCCCGGTACGGTTGCAGGACGCTCGGCCCCCGCTTCGACTGGACGATCTCTTTCAGGCGGCTCAGCACGCCGCCGATGAGCGGCGAGAGAGCGAGTGCGACGATCGCCTGCAGCGCGTTGCAGAGGATCCGGAATGCCATGCACGCTCCTCGGCGCCCGTCGGACGGGCGAGGTAGGCGTCATTAGCCGGTTGGCAGTTCCGGGAGGAAGCCATCTCCCGGCTCTAGATTAGACAATGGAGGGGCTGCTGACAAGCTTGCCGCCCGGCGCTTCGTGTGCAGTGGGACGCTGCGGGCTCGGCGCGGCGCGCGCGGTGAGCGCCGGGTCAGCGCAGAGTCAGCGCGAGGATGACGATGAGCAGGATGCCGAGGAGCGCCAGATAGAAGTTGAGATCGCCGGATTGCAGCGCGCGCAGCCGCCCGGAGATCCTCCACACGGCGCGCCGCACGGGCGCGAACAGGATGGGGCCGAAGACGTCCGCGATGTCGTGCTCGAACTGCAACCTGCGGATGAAATAGCTCACCGCGCGATGCTCGCGCGCGGTGTCGAGCGTCGGGCGATAGATGAAGCTGTAGAAGGTCCGCATCGCGTTCGCGAAGGTGAGCGTCGTCGTTGCCGAGCGCTGCGGGTCCTCCCGCAAGCCGCCGTACCACACGGGCGCCCGGCGCACCGCGTGGCGCCGCGCGTTGAGGAGCAGCAGCAGGGGGATGATCGCGAGCAGGGGCATCGCGATGACGAGCTTCGACGGTGAGATGAAGGCGAAGCGATCGGTGAGTGGCACGAGCAGCCAGCCGCTCGACATCTCGCGAGCCGCATGCGTGCCGAACCGCACGACGTCCGCCGTGTCGAGGCCCCGGAGCCACACGGGCAACCCGACCGCGGTTGCGAGCACCGCAAGTCCGAGCAGCAGCACGGCGGCGTTGTAACCCCAGCCGATCGGCGCCGACCGAGCCTCGCGCCCGTCGCCGAGCAACCCGATGCCGAAGGCCTTCACGAACGTCGCGAGCGCGACGGCCGCGGTGATGGCGAGGCCGGCGCCGGCGAGCGCGAGCGTCAGGCGGCCGCCGAGCGAGACGAGGTGAAAGCCTTGAAAGACGGTCTGGAAGGTGAACCACTCGGTCGCGAACCCGATCTGCGGCGGCAGGGCGGCGAGGCTCATCGTCGCAAAGAGCGCGCCGATGCCGAACAGCAGGCTCGTCGTCCGCAGCCAGCCGTGCTGGGCGAGCCGGTAGCCGCCCCCGGCCGCAAAGACTCCGTCGGCGGCCAGGAACAGGCCTCCCTTCGCGAGCGCATGGCCCGAGAGGTGCAGGATCGCGACGGTCCAGGCGAGGCCCGCGAGATCGCTGCGTCCGTCCCCGCGGAAGATGAGGCTCGCGCCGAGGCTCGTGACGGCGATCGCGGCGTTCTCCGCCGACGAGAAGGAGAGCAGCCGCCGCCAGTCGTCCTGCTGGAACGCGAAGAGCACGGCGAGGATCGAGGAGAGCACGCCGATCACGGTGACGAGGACCCCGAGCCCGAGCAGCCCCGGCGCGGAGGCCGGCAGCCAGTCGATGAGGCCGCGCGAGAGCGCAAAGAACGCCGCATTGAGCACGACGCCCGAGAGAAGGGCCCCGGAGGCGCCGCTGCCGCTCGCATAGGCGCCCGGGAACCATTCATAGAACGGGAGCAGCCCGAGCTTGGCGCCGAACCCGACGAGGAGGAGGACGCCGACGAAGCCGCGCATGCCCGCGGAAAGGTGCGCGCCGCCGGCGGTGAATCCGCCGAAGCCGAGGCTGCCCGCGGCGCCCTGAGCGAGCAGGAGCAGGGCGAGCAGGATCGCGACCGCGCCCACCTCGAGGAGCGCGAGCATGTACAGGGTCGAGCGGCCGGTCTCGAGGGAGGTGTGCTCTGCGAGGAGCATCACGGCGCCTCCGAGGCTCATGAGCTCCCAGGCGATGAGGAACGAGTAGCCGTCCTGCAGCCCGAAGACCCCGAGCGCCCCGAGGAACGAGAGCGCGGAGCCGGCGAGCCAGCCGCGCCGACGCGCGCGGAGGGGCGTGCAAAGCGCGGCAGCGAGCGCACCGGGAATGAGGCCGAAGGCCATGAGCCAGAGTGCCTCGGGGGAGAAATGCAGCCGCACCGCTTGATCGTAGAGGGTGAGCGGGAGCGAGAGCTCACCGCCGCCCTGCGGAAGCGCGGAGAGCGCTCCCCAAATCCCGGCAGCCGCGCCGAGCACGATCGCCCAGCGCGAGACCTGCGTCGCGCCGAGGAGCGCGAGCGCAAGCCCCGCCACCCACAGCCAGAATGCGGCGATGAGCAGCTCAGGCACGCTCGCTCCCCTCGGCGATGCGGCCACCCCGCACGCGCTGAGGCATCCGCCCGACGAGCATCAGCAGCGCGTGAATGATCGCCGCGGGATTTGGCGGGCAGCCCGGCAGGTAGAGGTCGACGGGCAGCAGCCCCTCGAGTCCGTTGGCGCACGAGTAGCCGCCACCGTTCGATCCGCCCGACACCGCGCACGTGCCGACGGCCATCACGAAGCGCGGCTCCGGCATCGCGGCGTACGCCGCCTCGAGCGGCTCGCGCAGGGCGTAGGTCACCGGACCGGTGACGAGCAGCAGGTCGGCGAAGCGGGGCGAGGGCGTAAAGAAGATGCCGAGGCGATGCAGGTTGTAGAGCGGATTGCCGAGCGCCTGCAGCTCCGATTCGCAGCCGTTGCACGAGCCGGCGTCGACGTGACGGATGTGCAGGCTGCGGCCGAACACCCGGCGAATCTCGCCTGCGAGCGCCGTGCCGTCTGCCGAGGCGACGGCGCGCGACCACACGAGGTCCTCGCGGTGCCGTGCGCCGAACGCCCAATCGCTCGATGCCGCGAAGGCCCCGGTGGGACAGGCCTCGACGCACAGCTGGCAGACGATACAGCGGCCGTAGTCGACGGACAGGCGCGCCTCGCCTCCGCTCTGAAGCGTGATGGCGCCGGGCAGGCACGCGTCCACGCACTCCCTGCAACCCTCCGCGCACTTGCCGGGATCAAACCGCGGCATGCCGAGAAAGCCCTGCTGGCTCGCGCGCTCTCCCGCCGGCCAGGGCACGGTCGCCTTGCCCTGCTTCAGTCCGTAGAGCGTCCAGAGCGGAACCGACTTGTTAGCCATGATCCTCGCACTCGCGCGACAGCGCGCTCACCGATCGCACCCGGCGATCGTCAGGCCGAAGCTCGCCTCGTTGATCGCATAGTCCATCATGTTGGTGCCGTGGACCGTGTGGGCGAAGACGCGCCAGTTGGAGAAGCTCGGCGACTTGACCTTGACCCGCGCGAGCCGGCCGCGCGCATCGAGGTGCACGGCGTAGTAGACCGAGCCGCGCGGGGACTCGGCCCAACCGAGGCCCTCGCTGCCGGGCGCCGGCCGGCACTCGGCGCGGCTCGCGCCATCGGGCAGCCCCTCGAGCACGCGGCCGATGAGCTCGATGCTGTGCTCGATCTCCTCGATCCGAACCTGCTGGCGCGCGCGCGCGTCGCAGCCGTCGCGTACGGCGACGCGTGGGGGCAGCTCGCGATAGGCGCCGTACGGCTGATCGCGCCGCGGGTCGCGGTCGATGCCGGATGCACGCTCGACCGGCCCGGTCGCTCCCTGATCGAAGGCGAGCTGCTTGCCGAGCACCCCGGTCGTGATGAGACGGTCGAGATGGGTGGTGCTCGACTCGAGCATCGCGGCATAGCCGTCGAACTCTGCCCGCAGCCTCGCGAGCGGCTCGGCGAGTCCCTCGAGGCCCGGCTCGCGCCGCAGGCCGCCCGGGCAGATGAGACTGCGCAGGAAGCGGCTGCCGGTCGCGCGACAGTTGATTTGCTTGGCGAGCTCCTCGAGGTAGTGGCCTTCGGCATCGCCCACCTTGAGCGTCGTCGTGTGGCAGAGGTGGCCCAAGTAATGCAGATGGTTGTAGAGCCGCTCGAGCTCGGCGAGCAGGACCCTGAGCCACGCCGCGCGCGGTGGCACCTCGCACTGCGCCGCCGCCTCGAGCGCCTGGCAGTAGGCGAGGGAATGCGCGACGCTTCCGACGCCGGAGACTCTCTCGGCGAGCACGGCGCCGAGCGGCGGGGGCAGCCCCTCGAAGCGCTTCTCCATCCCGCGATGCTTGAAGAACAGCTGCGGGTGGTAGTGCAGGATGGCCTCGCCGATGTAATAAAAAGAGAAGTGGGCGGACTCGACCACGCCGGCGCGGACGGGGCCGAACGGCAGGAGCTGCACGTCGGGCGCTGCACCCGCGATCTCGGGAAGGATGTACGGCTCGCGCACATAGGTGAGCGGTGCCGGTGGGCCCGGCAGAAGCGGCGGACGAGCGGCCTTCGCGCCCGGCAGCAGCACCTTCGGGCCGGGCTGGGGCTGGTCCTTGAACTTCAGGCCGCAGAGGTCGGTGACCTCCCGCTCGTGCCACGAGAGGAGCGGTGCGATCGGCGCGAGGCTCGGGACCGGCTGCGCGCCGGGCCGGCACCGCCAGATCTGCGGCGCATGCTCGCCCGCCGCGTGCACGATGTAGCGCAGCTCGGCGGTCGGGGTCTGCTCCATGGGCTGCGTATCGTCCAAGGCCCGTGAGCCGTCCGGATACCACGCGTACACGAACTGCATGCGCGCGCCCGCGGCGACCGCCTCGCGGCAGCGCGGCTCGAGATCGCGCGGCGCGACGTCCGTATAGCGCGTCACGGCGAGCTCCCGCCGAGCTGCGCGGCGATGGCGGCGAAGTACTCGGTGAACGCGTGCGGCCACCACAGCCCGAGCGCGAGGAGCGGAACGAGCGCGAGCCACATCGGCAGCAGGCACCACAGGCTCGTTCCGGCCGGCCGGACCCAGCGGACGGCGACCGCCGCGGCCGCCGGGTTCTCGCCGAAGTACATCGTGCGGAAGTGATGCAGGAAGCCGATGAAGATCACGATGAGCAGCCCGAGCATCACGAAGACCGCCCACGCGTTCGGCCCGGCGAGGCCCGCGCGCAGGATCGTGACCTCGCTCAGGAAGAGCCCAAAGGGGGGCGCTCCGGTGATCGACACCGCGCCCGCGATCCACAGCGCTCCGGCGACGGGCATCGCCGTGAGCACATAGTGGATGCGGCCGATGCGCTTGCTGTGGAAGGCGTGCAGGGCATCGCCCGCACCGAAGAACATGAGCGA
>JASHTK010000154.1 GCA_030040575.1 Gammaproteobacteria bacterium | reverse complement strand
GCGCTCGCGGGCTACGTCATGGTGAAGTTCTTCGGCGTGATCTTCCTCGGCCGGCCGCGCGAGCCCGCCCTCGCCCGTGCGCGCGATTGCGGCCTGCTCGAGCGGCTCGGGCTCGGCTGGCTCGCGGCCGCCTGCGCGCTGCTCGGACTTGTGCCCACGCCGGTCGTCGCCGCGCTCGCGGCGGTGACGCGCGAGCTGACCGGCGCCTCGGTCCCGCGGCAGAGCCCCTCCTGGTGGCTGCTCGCCCCCGTCCCGCAGCGGCAGGTGTCCTACGGCCCGCTCGTCTTTCTCCTCGCAAGCGCGATCGTGATCGCGCTCACCGTGCTCGCCGTGCGGCTCCTCTACCACCGCCGCGTGCGGCGGGGCCCGGCCTGGGACTGCGGCTTCGGCGCGACGAGCGCGCGGATGCAGGACACGGCGGAGGGCTTCGGCCAGCCCATCCGCAACATCTTTCAGTCCTTCTTCCGCATCGAGCGGGAGCTGCCGACCCCGTTCGATCGGGCTCCGCGCTACCGCATCGCCATCGCCGACCGGATCTGGCGCGCCCTCTACGAGCCGCTCGGGCGGATCGTCGAGCGGCTCGCGGACGCCGCCGCCCTGCTGCAACAGGGCCGCATCGCGGTGTACCTGCTCTACAGCTTCGCGACGCTCGTCGTGCTCCTCGCGCTCGCGCTCGCGGCATGAGACCCGCGGAGCTCATCCCCCAGGGGCTCGAGATCGGCGCCGCCCTCGCCGCGGCGCCGCTGTTCCTCGGCTGGGTGAACCAGTGCCGCGCGTGGCTCTCCAACCGGCGCGCGCCGAGCCCGTGGCTGCCGTACCGCAACATGCGCAAGCTCTTCGCCAAGGACGCCGTGCTCGCCGAGAACGCCTCGGCGCTCTTCCGCGCGGCCCCGTACATCGTCTTCAGCACGATGGTCGTCGCCGCGGGCATCATCCCCTCGATGGGCACCCGCCTGCCGCTCGTCGCGGCGTCCGACGCCATCGCGCTCGTCGGACTCCTCGCCACCGCGCGCGTGTTCCTCTCGCTCGCCGCGATGGACGTGGGCACCGCGTTCGGCACGCTCGGCGCGCGGCGGGAGATGATGGTGGGGTTCCTCGCGGAGCCGGCGCTGCTCATGGTGATCTTCGTCGCCTCGCTCATCTCGGCGACGACGGCGCTGCCGGCCATCTCCGAGCACCTCGCGACCCAGACGCTGCGCCTCAATCCGAGCCTCGCGTTCACCGCGGTCGCCTTCACGCTCGTCCTGCTCGCGGAGAACGCGCGCATTCCCGTCGATAACCCGGCGACGCACCTCGAGCTCACGATGATCCACGAGGCGATGCTCATCGAGTACTCGGCGAGGCACCTCGCGCTCATGGAGTGGGCGGCCGCGCTGCGGCTCTTCAACTATGCCTGCATCGGCTTCGCGCTGTTCATCCCCTGGGGCGTCGCCGCCGGCCCGATCGGGCCGGTCGCGCTGCTGCTGTCGATTCCCGTGCTCACGGCGAAGCTCGCCTGCGCGGGCGCGGGGCTCGCCGTGATCGAGACGCTCTCGGCGAAGCTGCGCGTGATGCGCGTCCCCGAGTTCCTCGCGACCGCGTTCCTCTTCGCGGTGCTCGGGCTCCTGGTACACGTCCTCTCGAGGTCCTAAAGCCGTGGCTCCCATCCCCCTCGATCTGCAGCTCCTTGATTCGTGCGCCGCGCTGCTGCTGCTGCTGTCCTTCGCCATGCTCTCGCAGCGGCGCATCGTGAGCCTCGTCAACCTGCTCGCCGTGCAGGGCGCCGTGCTCGCCGCCGCGACGCTGCTGCTCGCGTGGCGCACGGGCCAGGGCCACCTCTACCTCTCGGCGGCGCTCACCCTCGCCCTGAAGGTCGCGTTCCTGCCGTGGCTGCTGCACCGGCTCATCCGCCGCCTGCAGGTGTACTGGGACACCGAGCCGCTGCTCAACATCTCGGGCACCATGCTCTCCGGCATCCTGATCGTCGTGTTCGCCTTCGGGCTCGCGCAACCGATCACCGAGCTCGCGAGCACGACGATGCGCAGCGCGATCGGCATCGCGATCAGCGTCGTGCTGCTCGCGTTCCTCATGATGATCACGCGGCGCAAGGCGATGTCGCAGGTGATCGGGTTTCTCTCGATGGAGAACGGCCTGTTCTTCGGCGCGATGAGCGCGACCTACGGGATGCCGATGGTCGTCGAGCTCGGCGTGGCACTCGACGTGCTCGTCGCCGTGCTCGTCCTCGGAGTCTTCTTCTTCCAGATCCGCGAGCAGTTCGACAGCCTCGACCTGCATCACCTCGAGTCGCTGAAGGGAGAGCCGCGATGATCGAGCTCGCGCTCCTGCTCGGCTTGCCGCTCGCGGGGGGCATCGCGCTCGGTGCCCTCGGCGCTCACCGCCGCGCCCCGGAGCTCAACGCCGCGGTGAGCCTCGCGACGTTCCTCGCGGCGTGCGCGCTCACCGTCCGGGTGATCCGCCACGGGGACCTGCTCCTCGCGCACGAGCAGCTCTTCATCGACCCGTTCAACGTCTTCCTCGTCGCGCTCACGGCCCTCGTCGGCCTCACGACCGCGCTCTTCTCCCGTCCGTACATGCGCATCGAGCTCGCGCACGGGCGCGTCAGCGCCGGGCGCCTGCGCCTGTACCACGCCATGTACCAGATGTTCATGCTCACGATGCTGCTCGCGCTCACCACGAACAACATGGGGTTGCTGTGGGTCGCGCTCGAGGCGGCGACGCTCTCGACGGTGCTGCTCGTGACGCTCTACCGCACTCCTCGGAGCCTCGAGGCGGGCTGGAAGTACTTCATCCTGTGCGGCGTCGGCATCGCGCAGGCCCTCTTCGGCACGATCCTGCTGTACTTCGCCGCGGAGCGCACGCTCGGCGCCGAGGGCGTGACCGCTCTGCTGTGGACGCATCTCGACGCCGTCAAATCGCAGCTCGAGCCGGCCGTGCTCGCGCTCGCCTTCGTCTTTCTGCTGGTCGGCTACGGCACCAAGGTCGGGCTCGCGCCGCTGCACAGCTGGCTGCCGGATGCGCACGCCGAGGGCCCGACGCCGATCTCCGCCGTGCTCTCCGGGCTGCTGCTCAACGTCGCGCTCTACGCGGTCGTGCGCTGCAAGGTGCTCGTCCAGGGCTCGCTGCACTCGCCCCTGCCTGCACGCATGCTGATGGGGTTCGGGCTGCTCTCGGTCGCGCTCTCCTCGCTCTGCCTGTGGCGGCAGCGCGATGTGAAGCGGCTCTTCGCCTATTCCTCCGTGGAGCACATGGGCATCGCGACCTTCGCATTCGGCATGGGCGGCCCGGTCGCAAGCTTCGCCGCGCTGCTGCACATGACCGTGCACTCGCTCACGAAATCCGCGATCTTCTTCGCGGTCGGGCATGCGGCGCAGAAGGCCGGCTCGCAGCTGATGGAGAACATCCGCGGGCTCGTCACGCTCTCGCCGACCATCGGCTGGGGGCTGATGACCGGCACGCTCGCAATCCTCGGGCTCCCCCCGTTCGGCGTCTTCGCGAGCGAGTTCCTGATCCTCACCACCGCGATGCGCGAGCAGCCCTGGGCCATCCCGATCCTGCTCGCCGCGCTCGCGGTCGCGTTCGCCGCCATCTTCCGCCGGGTCCAGCCCATGGTGTTCGGCGAGACGAGCGCCCGCCGGCTGCCCCATCCGCCCGCGCTGCTGCCGGTCTTCGCGCATCTTGCGATCGTGCTCGTCCTCGGCCTCTACATTCCGCCCGCCCTCGCCGATTGGTACCGGGCGGCGGCGCGACTCATCGGGGGACCCTGACCGTGCCGGTGCGCAAGTGGTGGGAGCGAGCGCGAGAGGTCCCGGGCGCCCCTGCGATGCGCGGGCTCGGCGTCACCGCCGAGGAGTGGATGCTGGCCGCGAGCGATGTCGCCGCCGCCGGAGGCCGGCTGCTCTCGATGTGGGCCTCCGCGGGCGGCGAGCCCTCCGCGGGCGCCGTGTATGCGGCCTACCTCTCCGACGCACAGGTGCTCATCCTCGAGCTGTCGGGTGCCGGTCAGCGTGGGCGGGAGCCGGCCTACCCGGGTCTCGAGGAGCTCTTCCCGGCGGCCTCGCGGATGCAGCGCGCCGTTTACGACCTCTCGGGAATCCGCTCGAGCGACCCGGATCGGCGCCCGTGGCTTCGCCACGGCGGGTGGGCGGAGGACTTCCATCCCCTCGCAGGCGCCGCGCGGAGGCCGGCCGAGGAGCCTGCGGCCGAGGGGTCCGCGGCCAAGGAGCCTGCGGCCGAGGATTACGCGTTCGTCCGCGTCGAGGGCGAGGGCGTTCATGAGATCGCCGTCGGACCGGTGCATGCGGGCACCATCGAGCCGGGACACTTTCGCTTCTCCGTCGTCGGGGAGAAAGTACTGCGGCTCGAGGAGCGGCTCGGGTACACCCACAAGGGCATCGAGCGGCGGTTCACGCAGCTCGGCCTGCTCGAGGCGCACCGGCTCGCCGCGCGCATCTCGGGCGACAGCGCCGTCGCCTTCTCCTGGGCCTACTGCCAGGCGCTCGAGGGGATGGCCGGATGCGCGATCCCGCCGCGGGCGGCCGCGATCCGTGCGCTGCTGCTCGAGCTCGAGCGCATCGCCAATCATCTCGGCGACCTCGGCGCGCTCGGCAACGACGCGGGGTTCGCCTTCGGGCTCGCGCAGTTCTCGCGGCTGAAGGAGGCGCTGCTGCGGGCGCTCGCGGCGGCGTTCGGCCAGCGCTATCTGCTCGATGCCGTCGTGCCCGGGGGAGCCCGCGTGGATGTGTCCGCTCGAGCTGAGCGCGCGCTCGGAGCCTGCGCCGACTCGATCGCGCGGGAGGCGGCGGAGCTGCGCGGCATCTACGAGGACCACGCAGGTCTCAGGGATCGCTTCGCCGGCACCGGAGTCCTGACGCCCGCGCTTGCGGCGCGGCTCGGGGTGCTCGGGCTCGCCGCACGGGCGAGCGGCCAGCCGATCGACGCCCGCATCGACCGGCCCTGGGCGCCTTACGGCGAGCTCGCTCCGCGCAAGGTCGTCCGCGACGAGGGGGATGTCGCGGCGCGCGTCGCCGTGCGCTTCGAGGAGCTCGAGGAGTCCTTGAGGCTCGTGCGGCGGATTCTCGGGGCGCTCCCCGCGGGACCGCACGCGATTGAGGTGGAGGCGCCCGCCGACGGCGCCTTCGGCGTCGGGCTGATCGAGGGCTGGCGAGGGCCGGTCCTCATCGCGCTCGAGGCAGGTCCCGGCGGCGCCATCCGCCGCTGCCACCCGCACGACTCCTCGGTGCAGGCCTGGCCGGCGCTCGAGCACGCGATTCTCGGCAATCTGGTGCCCGACTTTCCGCTCATCAACAAGTCCTTCAACCTCGCCTACAGCGGCGCCGACGCGTAGAGGACGGAGAGCCTATGCTCAAAGCGCTTCGCAAGATCGGCTCGATCGGACTCATCTCGGAGCCCGCACCACCGCCCGATGAGCTGCTGCGCGTCGCGAGCGCCCTCGAGGCGAGGCTCCGCGCCGTGCTCGGCCGCGCGCTTTGCATCCGGCACGTCGATGCCGGCTCCTGCAACGGCTGCGAGCTCGAGATCCACGCGCTCGGCAATCCGCTCTACAACCTCGAGGGGCTCGGGATCCGCTTCGTCGCGAGCCCGCGCCACGCGGA
>JASHTK010000153.1 GCA_030040575.1 Gammaproteobacteria bacterium | reverse complement strand
ACGCTCGTGCGCGCGATCATGAACGACCGGCAAACGAAGGAGTTCGATGCGACCAAGGAGTGCAATTTCGCGATCGCGCCGCCCGGCATCGGTCGCTTCCGGGTGAGCGCGTTCGTGCAGCAGGGCGCGACCGGGTGCGTCATCCGGCTCATCAACGCGAAGATCCCGACGATCGAGGAGCTCGATCTGCCGGTCGTGCTGAAGGAGATCGTGCTCTCCAAGCGCGGCCTGGTCATCGTCGTCGGCGCCACCGGCTCCGGCAAGTCCACGACGCTCGCCGCGATGGTCGGCTATCGCAACGAGAAGACCCGCGGGCACATCGTGACGATAGAAGACCCCGTCGAGTACGTGCACCAGCACAAGGGCTGCGTGGTCACGCACCGCGAGGTGGGCGTCGACACCGATTCGTGGGCGTCCGCGCTGAAGAACACCCTGCGCCAGGCGCCCGATGTGATCCTCATCGGCGAGATCCGCGACCGCGAGACGATGGAGTACGGCATCCAGTTCTCCGAGACCGGGCACTTGGTGCTCGCGACGCTCCACGCGAACAGCGCGAACCAGGCGCTCGACCGGATCATCAATCTGTTCCCCGAGGAGCGGCGCGAGCAGCTGCTCATGGACCTCTCGCTCAACATCCGCGCGTTCGTCTCCCAGCGGCTCATTCCGCGGGAGTCGGGCGGGGGGCGCATCGCCGCCACCGAGATCATGCTCAACTCGCCCCTGATCCAGGACCTCATCTTCAAGGGCGAGGTCGCCAAGATCAAGGAGGTGATGGCGCGCTCGACGCGCCTCGGCATGAAGACGTTCGACCAGTCGCTGTTCGAGCTGTACGAGACCGGGTTCGTCTCCTACGAGGATGCGCTGCGCAACGCCGACTCGAAGAACGAGCTGCGCCTGCGCATCAAGCTCGAGAGCAAGCGCGAGCTGAAGAGCGTGGAGGACGACAGCGCGCTGCGCATCGTCGAGGAAGAGCCGGGCCGCTCGCTCTGAGAAGCGCGCAGCGTGTGAAATCATGTCCTCTCCGACCGATACGACGGAGCCCAAGCTGAGCTCGACGGGGGTGCATCGCGCCCTCGAGGCGAGCGGCTCGCAACCCCAGTTCAATTCCAAGCCGCTGTTCAGGCTGATGGTGGAGAAGAAGGCCTCGGACCTGTTCTTCACCGCGAATGCGCCCGTCAAGATCAAGATCGAGGGCCAGATCTTCCCGGCCAACAAGAACGTGCTGACGCCGGAAATCGTGCGGCAGACGGCCTTCGCGCTCATGAACGCCGACCAGCGCCAGCGCTTTCAGCGCGAGCACGAGGTGGACTTCGCCATCTCGGAGCCCGGCCTCGGCCGCTTCCGCGTGAACATCTTCATGCAGCGCGGCTACCCGGCGATCGTTCTGCGGTACATCACGGCCGACATGCCGCGCCTCGAGAGCCTCGGGCTGCCCGAGGTCGTGCGCGACCTCATCATGCTCAGGCGCGGACTCATCCTGGTCGTCGGCGCGACGGGGGCGGGCAAGTCGACGACGCTCGCCGCGATGATCAACCACCGCAACGAGACCTCCTCGGATCACATCGTGACGATCGAGGACCCGATCGAGTACCTGCACACGAACAAGCGCTCCCTCGTCAATCAGCGCGAGGTCGGCCTCGACACGCAGTCGTTCTCGCGCGCGCTGCGCGGGGTCATGCGGGCGGCCCCGGACGTGATCCTGATCGGGGAGGTCCGCGACCGCGAGAGCATGCAGGCCGCGCTCAGCCTCTCCGGGACGGGCCACCTGGTGCTCGCGACGCTCCATGCCAACAACTGCGCGGAGACTCTCGACCGCATCATCAACCTCTTTCCGCGCGACCAGCACAACCAGGTCTTCCTCGATGTGTCGCAGTACCTGCGCGCGATCCTCGCGCAGCGCCTGGTGATGGGCAAGGACGGCAAGCGCTGCGCGGCGATCGAGGTGATGCTCAACACGCCGCACATCAGCGAGCTCATCAAGAAGGGCGATGTGGTGGCGATCAAGGAGGCGATCGTCGCGAGCCACGAGCGGGGGGTGCAGAGCTTCGATGTGGCGCTGCACGAGCTCTACAAGGAGCAGCGCATCGAGCTCGAGGAGGCGCTCGCGAACGCCGACTCGCGCGCGAACCTCGAGGCGAAGATCAACTTCGGGTGAGGCCGCCTCCCGGGCGGTCGACCGCGGCTCGCGATCCTCTCCCCGCGCAGACCGCCGACAGCACCGCCATGCGCACGGCGACGCCGTTGCGAACCTGGTCGCGAATGACCGACTGCGGCCCGTCGGCGACGTCGGATGCGATCTCGATGCCTCGGTTCATCGGCTGGGGATGCATGACGATCGCGTCGGGCTTCGCGAGCGCGAGCCGCTCGGGGGTGAGGCCGTACTTCGCGAAGTACCGGTCGGCGTCCGGCAGCGAGGCCTGGCTCATCCGCTCCTTCTGGATGCGCAGCATCATCACCACGTCCGCATCCTTGAGCCCCTTCGCGAGGGTGGTGTGGCGAGTGCAGCCGCCGAACTCCGCGGCCTCCGGCATGTAGGCGGGCGGGGCGACGATGCGGATCTCCCCGGCGCCGAGCGCGCGAAAGACGTGGTACGCCGAGCGTGCGACCCGCGAGTGCCGCACGTCCCCGACCATCGCGATGGCGAGCGAGCCGAAGTGCGGCTTGCGCTGGCGGACGGTGAGCGCGTCGAGGAGTCCCTGGGTGGGATGCGCGAGGTGCGCCTCGCCCGCGGAGAGCACGCTCACGTGGGGGTGAACGCTCTCCGCCACGAGCCCCGGAACGCCCGCCTCGGCGTCGCGGATGACGAAGACATCGACGTACAGCGCCTCGAGCGTGTAGATCGTGTCGAGCATGCTCTCGCCCTTGACGCGCGAGGAGAGCTGTACCTCGAGGTTCACCACTTGAGCCCCGAGCCGCTTCGCCGCGAGCTCGAAGGACACTCGCGTGCGCGTCGAGGGCTCGGTGAACAGATTCGCAACCGTGACGCCCTCGAGCTCCGTGCTGGTCGGGGGCGGCGCGCCGGCCGGACGCACGAGGCTCTCGGCGCGGTCGAGCAGCCGCTCGATGAGATCGCGCGGGAGACTCTCGAGGGTCAACAGATGCCGCAGCGTGCCATCGGGCCGCAGCTGCGGCTCCGGCCGCGGCTGGGCGTCGGGGCGCGGTTGAGCCTCGGGCTGCGGCTGGGTGTCGGGCCGGGTATCAGCGCTCATGGAGACTGCCTCGAATCATGGCGGCTCGATGCGGCGTTCGCCGGCAAGCCAGCGCTCGAGGATCACGGCCGCCGCGACGCTGTCGAGATCCTCGCGCCGCACGCGGCGGCTGCGCGCGCCTCCCGCCCGGTTGCGCTTGAGGGCGGCGCCGGCCTCGAGGGAGGACCAGCGCTCGTCCACGTGCTCCACGGTGAGACCGAAGCGTGCGCGCAGCGCGGTGCCGAAGGCGCGCGCGGCGCCGGTCAGGGTACCGGCGCTGCCGTCCGCATTATAAGGTACCCCCACGACGAGCAACCGGGGCTGCGTTGCCCGCACCTCGCGGTCGATGGCGGTCCAGTCGGGCTCGCCGGCGCGCACGGCAGCGGCGGGCCGCGGAGCGGCGGTGGAGGTGAGCGTATCGCCCACGGCGATGCCGATGCGCCTCATGCCGAAATCGAATGCGAGAACTGCGTGGGCCGCGGGCTCCTCGGGTGTCTGCGGCTCGTCCTCAGGCATTGCCCGCGAAGTGGCTCATCTGCTTGACCTTCTCCGGATCGACGCCGAGCAGCTCCCACGAGCCCTGCCAGCGGTGATCGTACGGCAGCTCGAACACCACCCGCCCGTCCGCGGGCATCGGGAGCCACGCGTTCTCGCGGATCTCGCGCTCGAGCTGCCCCGGGTCCCAGCCCGCGTACCCGAGCGCGATGAAGGCGTCGGTCGGCCCCTCGCCCCGCGCCATGGCTTCGAGCACGTCCCGGGAGGTCGTGACCTGGATCAGCTCCGACACCCGCAGCGTCTTGTCCCAGTTCCCGCCCGGGCGGTGCAGGACGAAGCCGTGATCCGTCAGCACCGGGCCGCCTCGCAGCACCGGCTGGGAGGCGATCCGCTCGTCACGCGGCTCGAGCTTCATCTGGGAGAGGACGTCCGACAGGCGCATCGGCAGGGGCTTGTTGAGCACGATCCCGAGCGCGCCGTTGTCGGCGGTGTGCTCGCAGACGAGCGTCACGGAACGGGAGAAATTCGGATCGGAGAGCGCGGGCATCGCGATCAGCAGATGGTTCGTGAGACTCGGTGCGCCCATGCGCGGCCAGTATGGCCCCTGGCGCCCGGGCGCTCAAGGAACGGCCGATACCGCGCCCGGCGACAAGCGGCCGCCGACGAACTGCCATTCGTAGGCGAAGCGCATCATGCGGTACGCGCGGGCGAGCTCGGGCGGAAACGGATTGAAGGGGCTCGCGAGCTTCAAGATCTCGAGCGCGGCGTGATCGAGATCCGCATCCCCGCTCGAGCGCTCGATCCGCGCCGCGACGAGCCGGCCGTCCGCGCGAATCTCGACGGCGAGGATCGGATCGAGCTGCAGCGGAGCGCGCTCGGCCGCGACGGGGTAATTGAGCGTGCCGATGCGCTCGACGCGACGGCGCCACTGATCGAGGTAGGGCGCGAGGATCGACTCGCGGGTATCCGGGGTCACCCACAGGTCGTCGCGGTGCGGTCCGCGCAACTGAACGGGGCCGGTGTCGTCCGCGGGGTCGAGCTCGGCCGCGGGATGGTCCGGGATCAGCAGGGGCTTCTCGCCGGCGTCGGCGCCGGCGTCCGCGTCGCCGAAGTAGCGGATGTCGGGCTGCGCCGCGGTGGTCGCGAGGACACGCCCGCCCGTCTCCGGGGCCCCGGCTGCCGCGAGGCTCGCCCCGTCGGTCACGCCCTCGTGGGCGGCAAGGGATGGCACGGAGGCCCGATTGCGCGCCGGCACCGAGAGGCGCGTATTGCCCGAGCCGAACTGGGTGCGCTGCGCGAGGTACGTCGCGGTGTCGTTGCGCGCCGCGGTCGGGACCTCGTCCGAGACGAGGAGGACCTCGAGGCCGGGCGCATCGGCCCCGCCCTTCGCTCCGGAGCTGAAGGTGATGCCGAGAATGACGAGCCCGTGCAGCACCGCGGCCACGAAGATCGTCATGAGAAGCCGGTCCCGAACGGGCGCCGACCCCTCGCGCAATGTCAGAGCTCGAGAAGCCATCGCTGCTCCCTGCCCAGCAACGAGCAGTATACCGGGCGGCTACCGCCGCGCGCGTGCCGCGGGTCGCGCTTGCAGGCGCCGCTCGATGGCGGCGATGAGCGACCCGCCGATGTCGAGGTGGTGCTGCTTGTCGAGCTCGCGGATGCCGGTCGGACTCGTCACGTTGATCTCCGTCACGTACCCGCCGATCACGTCGAGGCCGACGAAGAGCATGCCGCGCGCGGCGAGCGCGGGCCCGATCTCGCCGGCGAGCCAGCGGTCGCGCTCGTTGAGCGGGCGGCCGACCCCGCGCGCCCCGGCGGCGAGGTTGCCCCGGTTGTCATCCGCCGCGGGGATGCGCGCGAGAGCGTACGGGACCGGCTCGCCGTCGATGAGCAGCACGCGCGAGTCGCCCGTCTCGGCGATGTCGGCAATGTAGCGCTGCACGATCGCGAAGCGCCGGCCCTCCTCGGTGAGGGTCTCAAAGATGACGTTCGCGTTCTTGTCGCTGCGCTCGACGACGAAGATCGACCGTCCGCCCATGCCGTGCAGGGGCTTGCAGACGATCGTGCCGTGCTCGCGCAGGAACTCGTGCATGCCGGCCTTATCGCGCGTCACGAGCGTCGGCGCGCAGCACTGCGCAAACCACGCCGTGTAGACCTTCTCGTTCATGTCCCGCAAGCCCTGCGGGCGGTTCACGACCAGCGCGCCCTCCCCCTCGGCGCGCTCGAGGATGTAGGTGGTGTACACGTACTCGGTGTCGAACGGCGGGTCCTTGCGCATCAGGATGCAGTCGAGGCCGCCGAGCGGCTCGACGCTCGGCTCGCCGAGCGTGAACCAGGACGCGGGGTTCGCGGCGACGACGAGGGGGCGCGCACGGCCGAAGGCGCGGCCGTCGCGCAGCGAGAGGTCGGACTGCTCGAGGTAGCTCACCTCGAAGCCCCGGGCCTGAGCGGCGAGCAGCATGGCGAGCGTCGAGTCCTTCTCGTAGTGGATGCCCGCGATGGGGTCCATCACGACGCCGAGTCGATACCGCTTGGTTGGCATGGGCGGATCTTATGTCAGTCCGAGAGCGGCCGAGAGGCCGACCTGGGGCTCGAACTGTGGAAAACGTGACGTGGATGGCATAGCAGGGGGTATGCCGATATGTTAAAACGCGCCGGCAACGCCCGCTCGAACGAGCCACCATTGCGCTTTCCGATTGAAGCGAGAAGGAGTCCGATCACCGTGACCGGCGCCAATCCGAAGCTCCAGGGCCTCAAGGTACTGGTCATCGACGACAGCAAGACGATTCGCCGGACGGCCGAGACCCTCCTCGCGAAGGAGGGCTGCGAGGTCTACACGGCGATCGACGGGTTCGATGCGCTCGCGAAGATTGCCGATCACCAGCCCGACATCGTGTTCGTGGACATCATGATGCCGCGGCTCGACGGCTATCAGACCTGCTCGCTCATCAAGCACAACAAGGTCTTCCGCTCGATCCCGGTCATCATGCTCTCCTCGAAGGACGGCCTGTTCGACCGCGCGCGAGGCCGCATCGTCGGCTCCGAGCACTACCTCACGAAGCCATTCACCAAGGACGAGCTCCTGAGCGCGATCGAGACCCATATCGGGAGATGACGCCCATGCCGCTCATACTCATCGTTGACGATTCCCCGACCGAGGTGCACGTGATGCAGAAGGCCCTGGAGCGCCACGGCTACCGGACGGCGTCGGCGGCCGATGGAGCCGAGGGCATCCGCCTCGCGCGCGAGATGAGCCCGGATCTGATCTTCATGGACGTGGTCATGCCCGGCATCAACGGGTACCAGGCGACGCGGACCCTCGTCAACGACCCGAAGACCCGTGCCATTCCGATCATCATGGTGACCTCGAAGGGACAGGAGACCGACAAGATTTGGGGCCTGCGCCAGGGCGCGGTGGACTACATGGTGAAGCCCGTATCCCCCGATCAGCTCGTGGCCAAGGCCCAGGCCACCCTCACGGGCTGAGCGGCGCTCGATGGAGGGCGTCTCGCTCAAATCCCTGCGCGATCGTCCGTTCGAGCTCTTGGCTGAGCTCGAGCGGCGCGGGCGCGCCGTCTCCGCGCAGCTCGGGCAAGACGGCTCGGGCGGCCGCGACTGGGTCGGCGTCGCCTTGCGCATGGCGGGCGAGCTGTTCCTCGCCGCGCGCGAGGAGACCCGCGAGGTGCTGAGCGTGCCGGCGACCCTGACGCGCGTGCCCGGAGCGAAGCCCTGGATCCGCGGGCTCGCGAACGTGCGCGGCCAGCTGCTGCCGATCATCGATCTGCGGCACCTCATCGGCAGCGGGGCCGCGCCCGCGACCCGCAACACCCGGGTGATCGTCGTCAACCACCGGGAGATTCCCGCCGGGCTGCTCGTCGATGAGGTGCTCGGATTCAGGCGCTTCGCGGAGAGCGAGTTCACCGGGGATGCCCCGCCGACCGTCACGCAGTGCGAGCGGTACTTGGCCGGAGCCTTCCGGCGCGGCGAGGAGCAGTGGCCGGTGCTGAGCCTGCGCGGCATTCTGGAGAGCCCGGCGTTCGCCGCGGCGGCGGCGTGATGGCTGCGGGCACTTCATCCGTTGCGCAAACGAAGAGTAGCAGTGCAATGAGCGATGCCAAGCCGACTCGAACCGTCCATCGACTCGATGCGCTGGTCGGCATCGCCGCCGTCCTGGTGCTCGCCGGAGCGATCCTCTACGCGGCACCCCTCGGGACGCTGCGCAAGCCGTGGCTGCCGGCGGGGCTCGCCGGCGCGGCGCTCCTCATGCTCGCGCTGCTCTCGCTCGGCCTGCGGCGCGTGCGGCGCATGATCGAGCGCCAGAGGCTCGCGGTCGAGGCGCAGCGCGCCGAGAGCGACCGCAATCAGCAGGCCATCCTGCGCCTGCTCGATGAGCTCTCGAGCCTCGCCGACGGCGATCTCACCGTGCAGGCGACCGTGACCGAGGACATCACCGGCGCCATCGCGGACTCGATCAACTACGCCGTGGACGCCTTGCGGGGCCTCGTCACCACCATCAATCAATCCGCGATCCAGCTCGACGGCGCCGCGCGCCAGACCCAGGCGCTCGCCCAGCATCTCGCCAAGTCGAGCGGCGCCCAGTCCAAGCAGATCGGCGCGGCGACCGAGACGGCGGGCGCGGTCGCGGCGGCGACGGAGGAGGTCTCGGGCAACGCGGAGCGCGCCGCGGACGTGGCGCGCCACTCGGTCGATGTGGCCCACAAGGGCGGCGATGCGGTGCGCCGCACCATCGACGGGATGAACGCCATCCGCGAGACCATCCAGGAGACCTCCAAGCGCATCAAGCGCCTCGGGGAGAGCTCCCAGGAGATCGGCAACATCGTCGAGCTCATCAACGATATCGCCGAGCAGACCAACATTCTCGCGCTCAACGCCTCGATCCAGGCCTCGATGGCGGGCGAGGCCGGGAGAGGCTTCGCGGTGGTCGCCGACGAGGTGCAGCGCCTCGCCGAGCGCGCCGCCCACGCGACCAAGCAGATCGAGGTGCTGGTGCGCACCATTCAGACCGACACCAACGAGGCGGTGGTGTCGATGGAGCGCAGCACGACCGACGTGGTCGGCGGCGCCCTGCTCGCGGAGAACGCGGGCGCCGCGCTCGAGGAGATCGAGCAGGTCTCCAACCAGATCGCAAGCCTCGTGCAGAACATCTCGGCGAGCTCGCGCCAGCAATCCTCGGCGGTGCAGAACATCGCGCGCAACATGCAGGTGCTGAAGGAGATCAGCGCGCAGACCGCCGACTCGACCAGCGCCACGTCGGTCGCCATCGCGAAGCTCGCCGAGCTGTCGGCGGGCCTGCGCAAGGCGGCGGCCGGCTTTCGCCTGCCCGGGGCGGCGGAGTCCGCCGCGGCG
>JASHTK010000152.1 GCA_030040575.1 Gammaproteobacteria bacterium | reverse complement strand
AAGCGGCTCGAGAGGCGACTCGCGACGGTCCTCGATCTGCAGCAACGGAACGCCGTCCTTTACCAGGATGCTCGCGCGAAGGATCTCGTGACGGCGGACGAGCTCCAGGAATGCGCGTTGCAGCGCCGTGATGCTGAGCGAGCCGGTCAGGCGCGTCAGCACGGCAGGGGCGCGTCTGCTCTTGCCGCCCATGGCGGCCATCCGGTCGAAGAAGTAGGACTGAACGGGAGTGACCGGGACGCGCTCGCCCGCCGCGCGACGGCCGAGCGGTACATCTTCCAGGACAGAAGGCCGCGAGTGCCCGAGGAACGCGATGATCTCTGACTTTTGCGCGCGAAGCGCGTCGAGGTCGCGGCGGCTCAGCACACCGCGGGGCGCGTCGTAGAGGAGCCGTCCATCGGCCGTCCAGACGTGCGCGCCCTTGGTGCGCAACGTGAAGAGGAGCTCTGACACGGACGGCATACCGCGGCGTGGTATCAAATCGTCCGAGGGGGTTCAAGGCGACGTGAACGGATGCGAGCCGCGAGCCGCGACCAGGCGCGCGGGCGCTCCGCCCGGGCGTTGTGCCGTTGACACTCAATGAGGGTCCGTCGACGATCGAAAGTCGCAAAAGCAGCGGTGGCACCGCAATGGAAGCTCTGACAGAGCTCGATGAGCGGCAGATCGATACGCTCGCTCGGGCCGCAAGCGGCGATCCCGGGAACGTGCAGGAGGTCTATCCGCTCTCACCCCTGCAGGAAGGATTGCTCTTCCATCACCTGCTGAACGAGCGGCACGACACCTATCTCCTGTCCACGCTCCTTGAGCTGCGATCCCGCGCGCACTTGGAGCGCTTCATCGAGGCGCTGCAGCACGTGATCCGGCGCCACGAGAGTCTCCGGAGCGCCGTGGTCTGGCAGGGAATGCGGCAACCGGTGCAGGTCGTCTGGCGGCAGGCGACCCTTCGGGTCGACGAGATCGGTCTTGATCCGCACCGCGATGCGCTGGGGGAGCTCAAGGAGCGCATGAGGCCCGGACACCGGGAGCTGAATCTCAGTGTCGCGCCGCTCGTGTGGCTTTGCGTGGCGGCGGCCCCTCATGGAAATCGTTGGTACGCGCTCCTGCAGCTGCATCACATGATTTGCGACCATCAGTCGTGGGATTGTGTGATCGCCGAGGCCCTGACGCTCCTCGCGGGTGAGCAGGAGCTGCCGGCGCCGGCGGGGTATCGCAGCTACAGGGCCTGGGCGCGCGGCCATGACCGACCGGCGCGTGCGGAAGCGTTCTTCCGCGAACGGCTCGCGGGCGCAAACGTCGGCGCCCAGCCATTCGGCCTTTCGGATGTCCACGGAGATGGCACCGAGGTCGAAGAAGCGCGGGACGTGATCGAGCCCGAGCTCGCTCGCCGGATTCGCACGCAGGCGAGGCGACGCGGCGTGAGCGCCGCACGCCTCTTCCATGTCGCTTGGAGCCTCGTCGTATCCGGTGCGAGCGGAAGCGATGATGTAGTGTTCGGAACGGTGGTTGCGGCCGCCTATCGCAGAAAAGTCCGTGCGCAGCGCACCGTGGGGCTGCTCGTGAATACGCTGCCGATGCGGGTGGAGCTCGCCGGCCGCACGGTCGCCGAGCTGGTGGAGCACGTGGAGCAGCAGCTCGCGCAATTGCTGATCCACGACGAGGCGCGCCTCGCCTCGCTGCAGAATGCGAGCGGTCGGCTCGGCGGAACGCCGCTCTTCACGGCGGTCCTCAACTACCGGTACAGCGTGGGGCACAGCGTCGTGGACCCGGATCCGGCAGCCTTCGCGGTGACCGGAGCGCGCGTCGTCGCCCATTCCTTCCGGACGAATTACCCGCTCTGCCTGGTGGTGGACCACCTCGCGGACCGCTATGCCTTGACCGCCCAGGCACAGCGTCCGCTCGATCCCGAGCGAGTTCTCGGGTATGCGCGCGCGGCGATCGAGTCGGTCACGACGGCGCTCGAGGCCGCCCCGCAGACGCGGGCGCTCTCCTTGCGAATTCTGCCAAAGAGCGAATGGCATCAAGTGACGGAGTCGTTCAACGCGACGTGCGCCGCGTTCTCGCGGAGACGACTCGTTCACCAGCTCATCGAGGATCAAGTCGGTCGATCGCCGGATTCGGTCGCGGTCGTGTACGAGGACGCGACGCTCACGTACGCCGAGCTCAATCGCCGGGCCAATCAGCTTGCGCGGTACCTGCGCGGCGAGGGAGTCGGTGCGGATCAGCGGGTGGGTGTGTATGTCGAGCGCAGCCTCGAGATGGTGGTGGGGCTGCTCGGGGTCGTCAAGGCGGGCGGGGCGTACGTACCGCTCGATCCGGGTTATCCCGTCGAGCGGCTGGCATCCATGCTCGAGGATGCGGCGCCGGGGATCGTGCTCACGCAGGACCGGCTGAGAGCCGGGTTACCGCGATCGATGGCGAGGGTGGTGACGCTCGACCGGGAGTGGGACGAGATCGCCCGGCACCAGATGAGAGATCTCGATTCCGGGGCACTCGATGTGCGCCCCGATCACCTGGCGTACGTGATCTATACCTCCGGGTCCACCGGGAAGCCCAAGGGGGCGATGAACGAGCACGGGGCAGTGGTCAACCGGCTGCTGTGGATGCAGGCGCAGTATGGGTTATCCGAGCGCGATCGAGTGCTGCAGAAGACCCCCTTCAGCTTCGATGTCTCGGTCTGGGAGCTCTTCCTGCCTCTGATGAGCGGAGCGAGCTTGGTCGTGGCGCGTCCTCGGGGGCACCAGGATCCGAGCTATCTGCGAGAGCTCATCGAGGAGACGTCGGTCACCCTGGTTCACTTCGTGCCTTCCATGCTGCAGGCCTTCCTCGAACAGCATCGGCCCGGCAGGTGTGCGAGCGTGCGCCACGTGGTCTGCAGCGGAGAGGAGCTCTCGCCGGCGCTGCAGAACCGGTGTCTCGAGCAGTGGCCCCGGGCGCGACTGTGGAATCTCTACGGCCCGACGGAGTGCGCCGTGGATGTCACCGCCTGGGAATGTGAATGGGATGAGGGCGGTCGGCGTGTCCCCATCGGTCGGCCAATCGCCAATACGCGCCTCTACATTCTCGATCGGCGATTGCGGCCGGTCGCGCTCGAGGTCACCGGGGAGATCTACATTGCCGGCGCTCCAGTCGGACGCGGATACCTCAACCGCCCGGCGCTGACGGCCGAGCGCTTCGTGGCCGATCCGTTCAGCTCCGGCCCGGAGGGGCGGATGTACCGGACGGGGGACCTCGGGCGGTGGCGGACCGATGGGGTGATCGAGTTCCTGGGGCGCAACGATCACCAAGTGAAGATCCGGGGCCTCCGAATCGAGCTCGGGGAGATCGAGGCGCAGCTGCGCAATCACAGGCAGGTTCGGGAGGTCGTCGTCACGGCCCGCGAGGACGACCGGGGAGAGAAGCGCTTGGTGGCGTACGTGGTTCCGGAGCGCCCCGCGGAAGGTGAGGCGCCGCCCGCGAGCAACCTCGGCGAGCGGCTCGTGCCGCAGCTGCGCGGGCAGCTGCGGGCGGCGCTCCCCGACTACATGGTGCCCTCGTCCTGGATGGTTCTCGATGCGCTGCCGCTCACCCCCAGCGGGAAAGTGGACCGGCGTGCCTTGCCCGAGCCGCAGCCGGGCGATTGCGGCCAGGCGTACGAGCCACCGGTCGGGGAGATCGAGGGAGCGATCGCCGCCCTGTGGGAGGAAGTGCTGCGAGTCGAGCGGGTGGGTCGCACCGATAACTTCTTTGAGCTCGGCGGCCACTCGTTGCTCGGCATGAGGCTGATCGCGAGGATCGGGGAAGCCTTGAGGATCGCCCCGCCGCTTGCCTCGATCTTCCGGCACCCGACCGTGCGGGACATGGCCGCTCTCGTTGCGAGCCTGCTTGCGCGGAATATCGGCCCTTCGCTCGCCGACGATCCCCAGCGTGAGTCCGGTGTCATCTAGTGCGGACGGCGCCGAGCGGCCGCCGCTCTTCGTGCACCAATGGGGTGCCGGGGACACCCCGTGCATGCTGATCCACGGGCTCGGGGATGGCGCCTATATCTGGGCCGACTTTGCTCGCCATCTGCCCGCGGACTACCGCGCGTTCGCGGTCGATCTTCGTGGGCATGGCTACTCGCCTCGAAGTGCCGATGGACTCTATTTCACGGACCGACACGTGGCGGACCTCATCGACACGCTCGATCGGCTGGGGCTCGACCGAGTGGTCCTGATCGGCCATTCGCTCGGCGCCGAGATCGCCCTGCGGCTCGCGATCGCACGACCCGAAAGAGTCGCCGCGCTCGTGGCTGTCGACTTTGCGCCGGAATCCAATCCCACCGGCCTGCGTGTCATCCACAATCTCGTGAACAGCGTCCGCCTGTACGCCACGATCGACGAATACCTGCAATGGCTGGCTCGCACGCGACCGATGGCGTCGATGGAGATGCTGAGGTATTGCGCGGCGGAGTCACTCGAGGGCTCGGCGGACCAGGGCTTCCGGCTGCGAATCGATCCGCAGATCCTCTCGCTCGCTCACGCGCCGAGCAGCAATGCTTCGCTCGAATGGACGCTGCTCGCGCGCGTCGCGTGTCCCACGCTGATCTTGCGCGGGTCGAGCTCCGCGGTGCTGTCGAAGGCGGCGGCCGAGAGGATGGCCGCGACGTTACCGCACTGCACACTGCAGGAGATCACGAGATCGGGCCACGCGATCATGCTCGAGAATCCCGCCGGGTTCCGGGAGCATGTCGCGGCCTTCCTGCGCGAGGTGAGGGAGCGAGTCCGGCAATCAGGATCGAGTGCGTCTTGAGGGAGTGGGGTCTCGCGATCCGAAGCCGAGGCGCTTTGGCTTACACGCTTCTGATGCGTGCGAGTTGGCGCTCGACTTCGGCCATGGCGGCCGCTCGGCGACGAGCCGCTTCCGCGGATTCTGCAGCGGCCGCGCGAATGTCCGCCCCACAATGCGGGCAGGTGGTCTCGCCTGCGATGATGTAAGCATCGCAGGCGCGGCAGAGGTCGAGCCGCGGGGGGATTTGTCCGATCGCGGGAGCGGGGGCCCGAACATCGTGTTTTTTGGGACGGGCCTGCAAGGTGCTGCTCGCCACGACCGTACCGTCCGCAATCCGCTCCGTTAGGACTTCGAATTCGCCGACAGCGAACGGCGTTTTCGCCGCCTCACGGACCTTTGCGACGCGTTCTCGCAAGCCACGTCTCTGGTGCTCGAGCGCTCGGTAGTGGCAGTAAGGATTGTTCCCCGGTACGCCGAGAAGGGAATGCGAGGTCCACGAGCAACCCCCACGGCACACCTCCGCGTAGTAGCAGCTGCGGCAGAAGCCCCATAGATCCTCGACCGAGCGCAGCCGCCCGAAATGAATCGCTGCGCTACCGCGCCAGATCTCATCGAGCGTGAGGTCCCGAACGTTGCCGCCGGCAAAGTCAGCCGTCGCGAGCGAAGGGCAGCCCTTGACGGTCCCGTCGGCCTCGATTCCCATCACGGTCTGCCCGGCCGCGCAGCCTGACCAATGGACCCGCTCGTCTCCGAACCCACGCCAGATGTGCTCGTACGGACCGAAGTAGCCGATGTTGTTGCCGACCACCATCAGCAGGCCGCGCGCGACGCCCTCGTCGTAGAGCCGAGCGAGGAGCGGCATCAGGTCCAAGAGCTCGTAGGGCTGCAGCAGCAGGTCGTCGTGATCGACTGCATTTCCCATCGCGACGGTCAGCTGGATCTGCCACTGAGTCGCGCCGACCTCGATGATCGTCTCCATCAGCTCGGGAAGGTCGCCTTGCGTCTGCGCTCCCACCTGCGTATTGACGCTGATAGCCAGTCCCGCGGCGCGTGCACGCCGAAGCGTATCGACTGCCTTCTGGAAGGAGCCCTGAACGCCGCGCACCCGGTCGTGTAGCGCTTGCATACCGTCGAGAGAGACCCCAACGCCGTTCAAGCCGGCATCTACGGCACTCTGCAGCCGCTCGACACTGAGGTTGCGACCGCCGGTCTGCACAGCGCAGTAGATCTCGTGCGCTCTTAATGCCCGAATGATCTCGGTCCAGTCCCTTCTGAGATAAGCCTCTCCGCCAATCAGAGAGACCTCCCGCGTGCCGAGACGCGCGAGCGCCTCTACGACCTCCAGGCACTCCTCGGTCGTGAGCTCCGTGCGCCGCCGATGCCCTGCGCGCGATCCGCAGTGCATGCATTTGAGATCGCACGCAAGGGTCAGCTCCCAGATCACGTGCACCGGCACAAATGCGCGGATGTCGGCGTCCGAGAGGTTGCGGACCGGTCGCCTCGGCTCCTCAGGCATACGATGGGCCCCCTGCATCAGCCCCCGCAGACAAAGCTCCGCAGGGTCCGCGAAGCCGTCGTCGCGGACACGAAGACCGTCCTCGAAACGCGCCGCTACCGCTTCTTCGATTCGGCTTTGGCGATTTCCGTTTTCAGGACCTCGAGCGCCGCCGCCACATCGCCGTGGTCGGCGAGGTGCTTCTCCGCGTCACTGCGCAACTGGCGCATCTTCGCGAGGTCGCCCTCGGCGATGCAATGATGAATCGTGACCGCGTACAACGGTCGCGGGCCCTGATGATAAGGAGGTTCGGTCATGGCAGATCTCCTGGTGAGCTCGGGCGGAGCATCGTACTCCGTCGTCGCTCGCCACTACATCTCGGACTCCAAATGCATCCGTCGCATGAGGTCGTAGACGCAAATTCTGCAGCGGTTGATGTGCACGATGGAACGGGGGTATGTTCCGCCCGGCTCCTGAGTGACGAGCAGCGTCAAACGCTCGCTGCTCTGCGGGCGAGTACGTTTGCAGACGAGCGTAGGGACGCGCTCGTGTCACGAAATAGCGGGCCACCGCAAATCCACTGGCATCGCTTCCCATTGCTGCTGCTGCGCCGCGCGCATTCATAAGGGGTCTTCGTATGCAGCCCATTGACGATATCTTCCGAGCCGCAAGCTCAACGTCCACCGCCGCCGCGAACTTCGGGTTGCTGCACAACCTGCCGGGGCTCTGGTCCGGGAAGGGGTTCAATCTCATCGCGCGGCCGGCGAGGCAGGGCAAGCCCACGAACCCACCGTTCATTTTGGAGCTCAACGGGACTCAGGAGACGTTGGAATTCACGATGATCGGCGGGAGCATTCCGAACCGCGGCGACGTAGAGCCGACCGCGCTGCTGCACGGCATCCATTATCTGCAGACGGTGCACGACTGCGAGGACAACTCGGCCATCCACAAGGAGCCGGGGGTGTGGCTCCACGTGCCCGCAACGGCGGAGAGCAAAACGGAAACGTACGTCCGGCAAGCGAGCATTCCGCACGGAGATGCGCTCCTGGCGCAGAGTACCTTCTTCACCACGGTGAATAAGGGTCCTACGATCGATCCCGTAGACGCGTTTCCGATCTCGATCAAGAATCCGATCCCCCCGCTCAATGACGTGACACACGCGGTGCTCGGGGTGCCGTACGTCACGCCGTATCTGACGAGTCCGCTGCCGGGGGACTGTCTGCCGGGCGGACTCAATCCTCAGAAAACCATTCGTGATCCGACGGAGGTCCTGAGAGCCCAGATCACATCGCAGGTGTTCACGGAGACCGTGGTCATCCAGATTTCCACCACGCCAATCGGGGGCATCACCAACATCCCATTCGTCGTCAAGAACGCGAACGCCGCCCAGATGGATGCGATCTTTTGGATCGAGAAGGTCAAGCGTCCGACCTTCCCCGGCGGCGAGTTCCTCCAGCTGCAGTACGTGCAGCGAGTGATTCTGAACTTCGACGACGTGCACTGGCCGCACGTCTCGGTGGCGACACTGGTGAAGTCCGACTAAGGCACGGCCGGCCGCGCATGCCTAAGGCGAGCCTCCGCGGCCGCAGGCCTGTCGGACAGCCGGCGGTGGAGCGCTTCGTCGCGCTCTCGAATATCTTGACGGGCGAGAAGGTCGCGCAGCGTTCGGCAATGCGACATCTGGCGACCCTGTGCGCGATCCTTGGCGCCGATGCGGTGCAAGCAGTGCTGCGGCGCTTTCAAGAGCTCGAGGGCAGCGGCGATCTGACCCGACGCGTGGCAGAGGAACTCGTGAGCGATGCCGAGCTCGGTCCCACGGTCAAGGCGATGATTCTTCTATGGTTCACCGGCGTGCTGCTCGGGCCGAACGGAGTGGCGGCGGCCGTGACGCAGGAGGATTACTTTGACGCCCTGATGTGGGACGCCGTCGGCGCGCATCCGCCCGCGCTATCGAATGGCTATTTCGGACATTGGCGCTATCCGCCCGATGAGGGGACGTGAAATGGTCGCTGCCGACCGCTTCGACGTGGTCATCGTGGGTGCGGGCGTCGCGGGTTCGATCGTGGCCTGGCGCCTCGGAGGCGCGGGGCTTTCGGTTGCGCTCATCGAAGCGGGCGCCGCGAAGGTCGATCGCGCTAAAGCCGTGGCCGCTTACGGGGGCTCGGCCAGTAAATCACTCGGCTCACCGTATCCGGACGCGGCGGTCGGTCCCGAGCATCCAGGACCGCTCGACGATTACTACGACCTGAGCGGGAGCCCCGAGCGCTACCTCAGCACCTACGAGCGGATCGGGGGCGGAACGACTTGGCACTGGCTGGGACACACCCCGCGCCTGCTGCCGGCCGACTTCAAGCTGAAATCGACGTACGGGGTGGGTGTCGACTGGCCGGTCACCTACGCGATGCTCGAGCCGTGGTATTGCGCGGCGGAGTCGGCTCTCGGGGTGGCGGGCGATGATGCGGCGTGGGCCGATATTCATGGCGCAACACGCAGTCGACCCTTTCCGATGCCGCAGATCTGGCCGAGCTGGTCGGACCAGTACGTCACGCGCGCCGTCAACGGCACCATGATCGATGGAAGCGCGATTCAGGTGCTCGCGACGCCCGCGGCGCGCAACTCGCGACCCTACGATGACCGTCCACCCTGCGCGGGTAACGCGAGCTGCATTCCGATCTGCCCGATCGGTGCCAAGTACGACGGCGGCGTGCACGTCACGAAAGCGCTTGCAACCGGCAAGGTAACGCTGATCGCCAATGCGATCGCCACGCGGCTGCTGATCGGCCGCGCGAAAGAGATCGACGCAGTCGAGTATCGCCTGCGCGATGGGACCAAGCGCTGCGCGCGGGGAAAGACAGTCGTCGTCGCCGCGAATGCGATCGAATCCTCGAAGCTTCTGCTGCTGTCCGCGGATGCCGGGAAGGACGTGCCGAACGGCGTCGCAAACTCAAGCGGCCAGGTCGGCCGCAATCTCATGGACCATATGCAGAAGTCGGTGTTTGTGCGCACGAAGGATCCGGTCTACCCGTTTCGCGGGCCGCCTTCGACGGCTGGCATCGAGACGTTTCGAGACGGCCCGTTCCGCGGTGACCGCAGTGCCATGCGCTTCTCGCTCAACAATGACGGCTGGAAGCAGCGCAGCAGCTCATCGCCCGCGGCAGATGTCACCGCCGCCGTGTCCGCCGGGCTCTTCGGTGCAGCGCTGCGTGCGCGGTTGTACGAGTCCGTGACCCACCAGCTGCGCATCAGCCTCTCGACCGAGGTCCTCCCCGACCCGAACAACCGCGTGACGTTGTCGGGCCTCAAGGACGCGACCGGAGTGCCGCGGCCGCGCATCAACTTCAGCATCGGCACGTACACGCGCAGCGCGTTCGCGCCGGCTTTGAGGATCATCGCACGGCTGGTCGAGGTGATGCAGGCGACGATCGTCGAGCAGGACAGCTCCGTTGAGCCGGGCCACTACAACGGTGCAGGCCATGTGATGGGTGGCTGCCGCATGGGCGAGAGTGCGGCCGATGCGGTGACCGATGCGAATGCGCGCGCGTTCGATCATCCGAATCTCTACATCGTCGGCGCCGCGCTCTGGCCGACCTGCGGCACCGCCAATCCGACGCTCACGGTTGCCGCGCTGAGTCTGCGCGCCGCGCAGTGGATCGCGAGCGCCGAGTTCGGCCGCACGCTCCCGTCGCTTCCGTGACCCCGCTGCCCATTCCGCAGACACGGTCCGACCTCGTGGCGCTCCTCACGGAGGCGTGCGAGCTCGAGCACGGGCTCGCGTGCTCGTACCTCTACTCCGCATTCTCCCTGAAGCAGCGTCCCGCCGAGGGCGGACTGACTACCGACCAGGTCCACAAGGCCAAGTACTGGGCTTCCCAGCTCTTCTTCGTCGCCTCTCAGGAGATGTTGCACCTCGCGCAGGCCTGGAATCTGCTGAGCGCCATCGGGGGTACGCCGTACTGCCTGCGGCCCAATCTGCCGCAGAGCAGCCGCTACTATCCACTGCATGCCCGGATCGCCCTCGAGCCCTTTGGTGAGGAGGCGCTGAAGCGCTTCATCGTCTACGAGACGCCAGCGAAGCCCGCGATCGCCTGGGTGTCGCGCCAGGCGAAGCTCTCACCCAAGGAGCGTGGGCGCGGGCATGTCAGCATCGGTGAGCTCTACGAGACGATCGGGGAGGGGTTTCGGTCGATCGGCGGACTGTTCGTCGGCGATCCGGCGAACCAGGTCGACCGCCGGAGTGTCGAGTTTCCCGATCTGATTCCGGTGCACGACGTTCTCACGGCGCTACAGGCCATCACGCAGATCACCGATCAAGGCGAAGGCACGAGACTCGACCGGCTCGACTGCCACTATGGCATCTTCCTCAACGTTCTGAAGGACTTTGAGGCCGAGCAGGCAATCGGCGGCCGCGATTTCCGGCCGGTCAGGCGCGTCATGGACAACCCGGTGGCGCATTCCAGCGCGGGCTACGGCGCGCAGGCGCATCCGATCAAGGATCCGTTGACGCGGGCCGCCGCCCAACTGTTCGATGACGTCTATCTGCTGATGTTGCAGGCGCTTGCGTTTGGCTTTGCGCCGACCGCAGGTGCCGCGCCGGCCGCACGCGCGTGCGCCGCGGCGATCGAGCTGATGACGACGGTGGTGCGCCCGGTGGGCGATGCACTTGCCACGTTGCCGGCAGGCGTCGACGATCGGTGCGGTGGTCCGGGATTCGGGCTGACGCGCTTTGTCGCGCTCGCAGCAGAGCCGAGCATCGCCATCGCGGTACTGCACGAGCGGCTGATTCAGCTCGCGTCACAGGCGAATGCGCTCGCGGGAACGCTGCCCGCATCGCCGCAATTGGCGGTCGCCGCATCACGACTGACCGACATCGCCGAACGCTTGTTGCTTCGATGAGACGATCAGAAGAGTCCGATCAAGGCTCGAGGGAACGGGGTCATGCGAAAAGCATCTAGTCCGACCGAAAACGGCATCGATCGACTGATCCGGCAGCACCTGCCACAGCTTCGTAAGCCCGGTGTCCTCACGGTGCGCCCGGGCTTCGAGATCGCGAACCACCAGCTGACGGGTAAGTCGGCAATCGTCGCGACCGTACACACCAAGACGAGCGATCTCGCACCGCGCGACCGGCTTCCGACGAGGATAGCCGGGACTCCAGTCGATGTGCGGGAGGCGACGCCCCACCAACGCCTGCGAGCTCACGACCCAGCCGCCGCGGCGCTCGCACAAACCTTCGGGCGCCCGGAGGACATCGATCCGGATTGGCCGCTGGAGCGAGAGCTCCCGAGTGGCCAATTGCTCACCGCGAAGAACAGTCAGCAGCAGCGGGCCCTGCAGCGCCACGCGGTGCGACAACCGGCAGTCGTACGAGACCTCGCGGCACGCAAAGGAAAGCCACAGATACCATACGTGCCGGCTCCGAATCAGCCGCTGAAGTCGGTGCAGACGACCGCCACGATCACGGCGCACGTGAGCCCGGATGCGGGCTTCCTGCAATTGACGAGATTTCTGCAGGGGACGACGAAGTCCCTCGTCATCGGAATGTACGACTTTACCTCCGGACCGATCCTCCAGCTGTTCGAGAACGTATTGGTCGTGCCGAAGACTCTGCAGATGGTGCTCGACAGTCCCTCGCTCAATGAGACGGCGAACCAGTCGGACGCTGAGACCGTCACGGAGCTCAACAATGCCATGGGGGCGCGCGCGAAGATCGTTCGCGCGCTGACGCGCGGTGACAAGTTCGCTGCAGACTGGATGTTCCCGTCCGCCTATCACATCAAGGTGATCGTGCGCGACGGAACGGCGTTCTGGCTTTCGAGCGGCAACCTCAACAACAGCAATCAGCCGGACCCGGCGCTTCCGCCGCCGAAGACCGAGGATCGCGACTGGCACGTGATCATCGAGGATCCTGGCCTTGCAAAGCTCTTTGCGGCCTATCTGGATCAGGACTTCCAGTCCGCCGCCGCCCATCAGGCTGTCCCAGACCCCGTGATCGCCGAGGCACTGGCGGTTGCCAATGCCAAGGTGGCGGCGGAGACCAACCCGACGCCTGCACCTACCAAGGCGGCACCCAGTAATTTCGCACCGAAGGTGTTCAGCCAGATCCCGGTAACCGTCACGCCGTTGCTGACTCCGGACCCGGGACCTGCGCCTGCAGCGGGCGAGTACGTGACGACGATGACGAAGCTCATCGCGAGTGCCAAGCGGAGACTCTACGTCCAGTTGCAGTACATTGAGTCCTCGAGCGGCCCAGGCGACTACGAGTCCCTGCTGCAGGCGATCGCGGATCGCGTTGCGGCGGGTGTCGAAGTGCGCCTCATCGAGAACGGTCGCTTTGGCGAGAAGTGGGCGGAAAAGATGAAGCAGAGCGGCGTGGATCTCACGGCCAACATCTTCATGCAACCGAACGTTCACAACAAAGGCTTCGTCATCGACTCGAGCACCGTGGTCGTCAGCAGTCAGAACTTTTCCCCGCAGGGGGTGCGCCAGAACCGGGACGCGGGTGTCATCATCGAGAGTCCGGAAGTGGCGCAGTACTTTGAGAACATCTTCCTCTCCGATTTGGCCTCCCGGGCGAAGCCCTTCGTCGCGCCGCAGGCAAGGCCCGCGGCGACTCGCAGGTCGTCGCCGCGAAAGGTGCCGAGGCGAAGGGCACGGAAGCCGCGATGAGAAGGGAAGTGATCTATCGGGAGCGGCGCAGCGCAGTGCGACGCTATCGACTCACCTTTTTCGACGCCTTTGACGCCCGTCCTCAACGAGACGACGGACGGCCGCGGCGTTGACGGACGCGCCGTGAGTCATCCTCGTCGATTCATTTGGAGCTTTTTGCTTGCGGCGTCATGCGTCGGTCTCGCCGTCTTTGGCCTGCAGACTTACATGTATCAGCAGGGCCGTCACTACATCGAGGTTCAACAAACGGTCCTGAGCGACTTGCAAGACAAAGAGTTGACAGCTTACCTCGACATGAACCGGCTTCTGACTACGCTGAGCACCACCATGCTGGGGGCCATTGGCTTTCTCATGAACAGTCGCGAGTCGGCTAGCTCATCATTGGCGCTGAAGCTTGCCTTCGGGAGTGCGTTATGCGTCGGCGTATCGATCTATTGCAGCTACGAGGCGCACGAGGACATTCTGTGGATGCTCGAGGGACAATTCTTCGACCTGAATAACCCGCAGATGCTGTGGTCGCGGATCACCGCATTTTATGCCTTCCTGCTCGGCGGCATGCTGTTCTTACTCTTCGTCGCCGCAACGTTGACCGGAGTACGCTCCCATGACCCGAAAGCGTAGGCGGACGGAATCGCCCTCCTTAAGGGCGTTGATTGCAGTCTCTCTTCTGTCGGCCTTCTCGCTCAGCCGAGCGACCCCACCGCCATTGGGCTGGCTCTCTATCATCTCGACACCCCCGGGGGCTCAGATCACCATCGATGGCCAAACGGTTGGCGCAGTCACCAATGCGACCTTCGCTCTCGCGCCGGGTTCGCATGTCGTGGTGATCTCGGGGGGACCGGGGAACCTCAGCTGTCGAATAGAGAAGAAAGTGGAGGCGAAGCAGACCGTTGAGGTGCGCTGTCCGTCCTGAGACTGATCGCGGAGCGCGCGAGTGCGTTCGTCGCGGAGTTCTCGGGAACAAGCGGCTAAGATGTCCGACTCAACGGTCGAATGCGGCCGGTCGCGGATCAAACAGGGTGCGGCCCCCTGCGTCAAGCCGTGCAAAGCGAGTTACGCCCCCGTCCCGCGTCGCACGATAGCCTGGGCAGCGCTCTGGCCCGTTTGCACGGCACCCTCCATGAAGCCCTGCCAGTCGGCCAAGTGCTCACCGGCGAAGTGCACGCGCTCGTGTGGACGCGACAGAATGTCCTGCACATCGAGCTGTCCGGGTCGATAAAGGGCGTATGCACCGCCAAGCCGCGAGGTTCGCTGCCACGGCATACGCTTTTGACCGAGCACGACGACATTTCGCCGCTTACCTGCCGGCACCAACTTCAACATGTCCTCAGTAATCCAGCGACTCACGTCCTTATCACGAAGTTCAGCCGCGACATCGTCCGCTTTGTCTCCAATCGCATAACTGCAGAGAATGCCGCGCGTCCCAGGCTGGGCAAATGTGCTGTCGAAGCAGAAATCAGAGATTCCGCCTGTGAAGGCGGAGAAGCCGTAGCGCGGGTGCCGAGGCCAGAACCGTCGATTGTAAAGCACCGCTGTCTTCACGATCCGACAGTACTGCAGCTCCTGCGCCGCATGGCGCTGACTTTCGGGCAGCAGCGGGTGCCACTCGATCTCGCGGAGTGCGCGGGCGGGAACAGTACAGACGCAATACTCGGCGTCGAAGGACTCGCTGCGGCCGTTCACGTGTGCGGTTACACTCACACGCCGCGCGGATTGCCGAACAAGTTTCACGATTGCGTTCGCGCAGAGCACCGCGCGGCGTGAGCAGAGGTCGACAACCATTGCGTCGACGAGACGATCGTTTCCACATCGAACCTTGAAGTCCATCTCGTCGGTCCGATCTACGTCAGGATCGAGATACTCGGTCGCAGCTGCGTAACCGGACGTCATTCGAATCGATTCACCGAAATCGGTACTGTCCATGAGATCGCGTAGCAGTAGATCGTCGAGCCCAAAGCCCTGCTGCTCGAGCACGGTCCACCAGTCGAGGCGGTCAAGCGTCTGCTTCCATTTCCGGTCGGAGCGATGCTTCCTGAGCGCCCGTGTGAGAGGCTTGAGCCGCGATTCGGGCACGGAAAATGGCCACTGCCCGGGAGCATACCAGCGCGTAGGCTGGCCAGACGCGACCCCAAACGTGAAGCCGAACTGGTGACTGTCGAGTCCCAGGCCGAATTTCTTACACAAGAGCCGCATCTGCGGGTGGTTTCGCCCGATCCACTCGCCGCCGAGTTCGCAGTTCAGTTCGGGCGCCTCGTCGAATCGGTGAGTGAAGACACGCCCCCCAAATTGCGGTCGCGCCTCCAGCAGGCGAACCTCCCAGCCGTGCTCGGTGAGCCAATGGGCCGCGGAGAGCCCGGAGAGCCCTCCGCCAATTATTACGCAGGTGCGAGCCATATCGATGCCCCCTTGTTGATCGCCCACGGCCGGCGCCCATTTTTGTTACTGTGCTGTCGATAACAAGCGGCATGAACGTGTCGAATGTAAGCGACCGTCTATCAGCGGTGCGCTTGGCGGCTGCTCTGTAAGCGGGGCGAGCGGCGCCAAACTAACCCACTACCGATCGACCGCATGCGTCTTCGGACGGCGGCAGTCTCTACGAATGGAGCCTGTCGACGCCGTTGTAGGTCCAGACCTCATGGTCTTTCCGAACACGGTGCGACCTCCCCAAAAGACCATGAGGTTGCGGGAGTTTTGCCGGAGGCTGTTCTGCTCGGTCGTGCGCTATGGTGCTAAATGCAACGGGCGCCACGCGGATTGGGCATTTGATATCAGTGCACGATAGGTTCCTTTTCATCTACGAACCATAGAGCCGGAATTCGCGGGCACGCAGTCTCCATATCTCTATTGCAACTGCGGAATTACCGGTCCAGGCCCGACTTTGTCCAGAGTCGACGGGCAATTAGCTTTGTCGCCCGGATATGCAGCTACAGCGGCCGCGATGATGGGAACCAGTGAATCCCGAACTTTGACTATTTCTGAGACGATTTTCGCCTTGTCAGTATTGTTAGGATCGAAATTCGCCAAATTCGCCATGTTCTGTCCAAGGTAATAGTTGGGAAGACCGAGGGCTGACACAAAGGTTACCGGTATTGTCAGGGCCTGCGCCTGTGCGAGAGACACTTGGAATCCGATTTGACCACCGGGCCCTGTGCCGCTCCAAGAGACCTGCGCGGATGGATTCGTCGTGAAGGTACCGGTAAGCGCAACGCTAATTGGCCCTGAGATCACGGCTACCGGCGGATTGGGTAGGTCATTGAGGCATTGTGCATTGAAGATCGACGGAATGGCTGCGCTCGGATTCTTAGTCAGATCGGGCAGGATTACCGGACTGGCCTCCGCGAGATCGCGCTCCACTAGCGCAAGTCCCTCTTTGATGCTGATCGGCGTCGATTCCATTACCTCCAGTGCGTGACAGCCGGCCAAAGGAGCAAGCAGGATCACGCAGCACGGGAACAAACGCGAGAAATGTCGGCCATTTTCCAACTCATGCGTCTTTTCGCGGGGACTCATTTTGGTTGCTCCATTTGCTGTACTGGTGGGCGAGGGATCATCGAAGTAGTAGCGATGTCGCTTTCACAGGGACATGCGGGCTCTATGTTGTAATCACGTCCATCGCTCGTTCGGTAAGTGGTCCAGCCTTGACCTCCCCGAGATTGAATGCGCTGTAATTGGGGAGAAGGTAAGCGTCGCTGACCGCGCATTGACGGGTAATCAGGCCGCGACGCGCAGCTTTGGCATTTGCGCGGCTACGTTCCAGGGCAGGTCGCCGATTGCGTTGATCGGGTGCCCAGGGATGCGCACGAACACCTCCCGCAGGCACGCCCGTGGATCGCGCGCGTTCGGCTTGGTGGTGCCAATGAAGGTGTAGATCGCGGTGCGCGCGCGCCACCATCGTGGGAATCTGCGAACAGCGAGCTCTTCCGTCCGAGGGCCACGGCACGCAATGCTCGCTCGGCAGCGTTGTTGTCGACTTACAGTCGTTCGTCGTCGCGGTAGCGCGTGGGCGCGCTCGAGTTCGAGAGCGCATAGCGGATTGCCTGCGTGAGCTCACTTTTCTGCGATAGCGTGATGAGCGTAGCGATCGGGCGGCGCCACACGGATGTCGTAGAACATGCGCCGCACGTGCGCCCGGGAGCTTGCCTCCTGGATGCGCTCACCGTAAAGCCGGTCGAAGCGGGCTTAGGCACGGACCTGTAGCACCTCGGCAAAGCTGAAAAGCGGCGAGCGCCGGACGCTCACTGTCGAACAGTCGGTAATTCGCTTGGCGATTATCACCGACCTCGCTCTAAGGGTCGGCGTACGATAGTTTCTTCACATAGCGATCGGCATTGAAATGGACCGGAAGGGATGCGCCGATTGCGAGACGCCGGAGTTACGGTGCGAGGGACCCGAAATCCTTTTCCAGACATGGCTTGATGATGCCGCGCCAAAGTGCATAGCCCTTCGCCGAGAGGTGCAGTCCGTCGAAGAATAGATCGCGCGAGGGGGGCGCGCCCGCGGAGAGCATGGGGGTCGCAACGTCCACGTACACGAGGTGTGGATCGGACGTGCAGATGGCAGCAATTTGCTGATTTGCTTGTCGCTGCCTGGGCCAGTCGCACCACCGAAGACGTGATGGCTTGATCGATACGTAATAGATGCGTACGTCGGGGACGCGGGTCTGCACGCGCGACACGAATGCGCGAAAGTCCCTGACAACGTCCTCTGTCGTCTTGTCCGTCCGCTCGTCGAGATCATTATCTCCGGCGTAAAGGACGACCGCGCGGGGCTGGTATCGGATGACGACGTTATCCAGGAAATGGACCACGTGAGACAGATGCGCACCGCCGAAGCCACGATTGAGCACTGGGAGGGGTGCCATGTCTCTCTCCAGCTTCTCCCAGAGCCGAATCGAGGAGCTGCCGACGAAGACAATGGGGCGGTCCGGTAACGGAAGCGTGCGGTCGTTGGACGCGAACTGCTCGATCTCGTCAGCAAAGAAGTCGAGCTCCGCACTGGCCTGCGTGTACCACGCGAGATAGATGCGGAAGTGCTGCTGGTAGTTCGCCGGCGTGATCCCAAGAACCTCCCGAAAAGTGCTCGCGAATGCGTTCGCGGGCATTCCCGACACTGACGCGAGCTCGTCGAGGGAGCAGTCTTTCTCCGGCTGCTCGTGCAGCGCGCGCAGCGCGTGTCGGAGCCTCGAATGCGTGAAGCCTGCGAGCATGTTTGATTTCGTTTCGACCGCCATCAGCTGTCGTAGGGCTTGGAGGAGAACGACTTCGAACAGCCGATCGAGCATTGGCTCGCGCCCGCCACTTTGCCCCGCCGCTTCCTCGAATAGCAGTTGGAGCAGCGCCTCGCTCCCGTGCACGTCTGCGAGCGGTAGCCAGATGACCGAGGGCAGTGCGGCCGCAATCGGATTCGTAGCGCCGCCCTCGAAGTCGATCTGCGCGCAGACAAAGTCGGCGCTGTCCGTAATCAAGCGATGAGCCGCGGGCCGTGGGTAGAGGAGTAGGGTCGGCTGCGCGATGCGCAACGCCGGGCCGTCGTGCTGCACTTCGACGACGCCAGTGCGGATCAGGTACATCTGGCCGCAGGACCCGGTGCCGTCGATAGAGTGGAATCCCGTGAAGGCGCCGGCGCGAAGGGTATGTGCGGTCACCGCGAAGTGCCGGAGGAGCGCGGCCAATGTTTCGGCCATGGGAGGTGCTCGTGACCCGTCTCACTGCTGCGAAGCGGATGGTATCGGCAGAAGATTGCGCCGTGCAATGACGCAAGACGTTGATAACTCGGGATGGACGAGGGCGCGTAGTCCACTATCGTTTCCGCGCGGGCGGGCAGCTGCGACTGTGATCCGCGGGAGCCGAGATTCAGGGTCGCACTGACGGCAGAGCCGATTCCGTGTACAAATCCTTTGGCGGCCACTTGGCCTCTGAGGAGTCGTGATGGATTCGCTGGACGAGATCATCCTGTCAACCCTGGCGAGCGCCTGCAACGTGGAGCGCTCGGAGCTCAGGCTCGATACGACGCTCGCGGACCTCGGTTTTGATTCACTGGGGGCGGCCGCTTTCGCGAGCGAAATGGACTCCACGCACGGCCTGCCGATCGAGCCCGAGGATCTCGCGAAGCTCTATCTGGCGGTGACGCCCGCAGAGGTCATTGAAGTCGTTCGTGAGCGCCGGGCGAAGCTGGAGGAGGCGGAAGGGGCGTCGACGCGAGTGATGGTCGCAACGTAGAGGGTCGCGAGATAGCCGAAGGCTACATCACGGCACGGTGTGCTTCGCCCTGAGCGAGGGCCGCCTCGATCGCCGCGTCGAGATCAAACCTTGCGCTGGCGTCCGCCATCTCGAGCCGACACGCGCTCAACCGCGATGCGAGCTCGGCGTCGAACGGAGCGCGGGACGATTCGAAGCGATCGAGTGCATCGACGAAGAACTCGTAGCAGGCCTCGGCCGTTGCCGGCGCCGGAATATGCTGGGACAGCCCTCGCGCGCACAGGGTCCAGGCGATTTGCTCGCGATCTCGGCAGTGAGTGCCTAGGGTGATCGCAGGCTTACCGTGCAGGATCGGGTAATGATAAGTGGCGCTTCCTGCGACGTGCACAATAAGACTGGCCCTCGAGCAGAGGTCATGCATGGGTACCGCCTTCGAATGAAAGCAGTATTCGTGCTGCAGTGCGATCTCGACGTTCGTCACGACGGCGAAATCTCTCCGCAACAGCTCGCGCAGGCATCGCCCTATTCCAGCGTGGGGGCTCTTAGCGGCATCAACTCCGAGGGTGACGTAGGCAATGCGTCGCCCGCGGACCGCCTCGATGAACTTGGAGAGCGGACCGGAGTGAAATATGGTCTCTTCGCGCTCGTCGAGCGTGAGTGGTCCGCTGTAGAACGCTCGCCTACCCTCATCGGGCAGCCCTGGCAGCGACTCGAGGGAGCGCACTCCGGGGATGATGTGGGCTTCGGCTTCGAAGTAGGCGTCGATGGATCGCGGCACCTCGAATCGAAACGGCGGCGGCACGCGATACATCTCCAACATCGCGCTCAAGCTGTGTGGGTAACGGCCCGGGCCCTGGGCCGCCGCCGAGCCGAACACGCCGGTCCGCGCAATTGCGAGTCGCGGACGCCACTGGATCCGCCGCGCGAGCGCGGTCGTGAGACTGCTGTCGTCGACGATCAGGTCAGGTGAGAATTTCCGGTAGGCGGCGAGCTCGTTGACGACGCCGAATCGCTGCTCGAGGTCGATCGTCGGCACATCGAAATGCGATAGGAACTCGTCGCTGTAGTAGTAGGCAGCCGCTTGGTTGAAGCCGGCGGCCGTTTGCGCGGCGATGTCTTTCGGAGACATGCGGGGTAGAAAGAACGCGACATCGTATCGGCCTTTTGGTAACCGTTGATAAAGCTTCACCAGCGGAATGAAGTGCGATGGCATGCCGAAGAAGCAGGGCAAGAACAGTATTCGTGTCCGGGTCATTGGGGCCCTCGAGAATGGTCGGCGCCGCTTTGCAGGGTGCCACCGCCGCCTATAACTTTGCGCGACGCATGCGCGGAGATCCACCATGTCAACGCGTCTCGAGTACTGGCGGATCGCGCCGGAGGAGCTAAAGGCGCTCGTGTCGCTGGGGCTCCGGCTCAAAGCGGGGATGGATCCGAAGCTGTACGAGCTCGTCGGCTTGCGCGTGTCACAGATCAACGGTTGCGCATTCTGCGTGGACCTCCATGCGGGGGAATTGCGGAAGGCGCGGGAATCTGAGCGCCGGATCAACACGCTCGTCGCCTGGCGCAACACGCCGTTCTACTCCCCACCCGAGCGGGCGGCGCTCGAATGGGCTGAGCGTCTCACGGAATTGGACAACAGTGCCGCGCGCGAGGCGGCACGCGACGCACTGCGCACTCACTTTCCCGATCGGGAGACCGTTTCCCTGATCTTCGCGATTGCGGTCATGAACGCGATGAATCGGGTCGCCATCGGGTGCGGT
Source organism: Gammaproteobacteria bacterium (assembly GCA_030040575.1). GTDB lineage: Bacteria > Pseudomonadota > Gammaproteobacteria > Steroidobacterales > Steroidobacteraceae > JASHUC01. The sequence continues at coordinate 2,074 of JASHTK010000152.1, read as the reverse complement.
CGCATGCCTGAGGCGGATGAGGCCTCATTGGGCCTGGCCGCAGCGCGGGAATCGCGCTAGCGATGCAGGCAGAGCGGCCTCGCACCGTGACGGGCACCGCGGAGTACAGCACGACCGATCAGCCCGACGCCGTCACGCGCCTTGACTCGAAGCCGGACTGCAGCAAGGTCGCTGCCTGACGGCGATCGGCCTTGCCCGGGCCGAGCAGCGGGAGGCCATCCGCGAACATGACGAATTGCGGAACAAGGTGAGGTGGCCCGTTGCGCCGGAAGTGGTCCTGCACCTCGCGGCTCGTCAGCGGCTGGGATGAGACGACCAGCACGGCGGGAACGGGGCCTTTGTGTGGGAAGCTCACGGGCGCCGCGCAGACCGCCTCGACGGAGGGATGCTGCATCAGAAGCAGCTCCATCTCGAGCGGGTAGATGTTCTTGCCGTTGCAGATGAACATGTCATCGACGCGGCCGCGATGAAAGAAGTCCCCGTCCTCGTCGCGGGCGAAGAGATCCCCCGTTCTGAACCAGCCGCCGCGCAGGCGAGCGTCGTTCATCTCGTGGTCGAGATAACACGCATGAACCGTGGCGTTGCGCACCCAGAGCTCCCCGAAATCCTCCCGCACGGAGCCGTCGACGTCTCGCAAGCTCAGCTCGCCAAAGAGCTGACGGCCGCAGCTGCCTGGCTTGATGTTCTGGGCGAAGATCTCGCGTCGGCTGTGCCCGATGCCGCTCAGGCACTCCGTCGTGCTGTACACGACGACGGCGGGAACCCCAAACGCGGCCTCGATTCGCCGAATGAGCTCCTTCGGGCACGCCTCACCGCCCAGGATGCAGCAGCGCAGCGCGGAGCGATCCATCTCCCTGAGGTAGGGGTCATTCAAGAGGCTGCGATAGAGCGAGGGCACGAGCAGCATGCTCGCGCAGCGCGTCCGTTCGATCAGCTTGAGGTACGCGTGAGGGAGGAAGTAGGTCATCAAGTAGGAGCCCCGGCGGTTCAGGATGCCCTGTAGGCAGGTCGAGATGCCGGCCAAGTGGTGCAGCGGGAGACCGGTCACCATGGGGCTTGTCGCCGCGAGCGAGTCGCTCGCGTCGGCGTACTGGCTCCAGACGAAGTTGTGGTACTCGAAATATCGAACCAGCGCACCGTGGGTCATTTCGACGACCTTCGGTGTGCCGGTCGAACCGGAGCTGTGGATGATCAGCGCCGGGTGCTGATCTTCGAACGAGGGCAGCACGAGGCTGCGGCCTCCGGCCTCGATGAGCGGGCGGTACGCGTGCGCGTGCGGTATTGCCACCGGGTCATTCAAGCTGATGAGTTTGCAGGAGAGCTCGTCGAGCGCTCGCAGGACATCAGGGTCTGGCACCTCTTCGAATATGCAGCAGGTCGGCTTCATCTTGCCGACGATCGCCTGCAGCATGGTCCTTCCAGTCAGGGGACTAACGGGCATGGCCGTGGTACCCATACTGAACGCGGCAAGAATGGACTCGATCACCTCCACGCGTGAGCTGGAGAGGACGAGAATGCGCTCTCCGGGGCCTACGCCGAGTTCACGCAGGGCGGCGCACAGGCCCGCGACGTTATCGTGAAGCTCCTCCCACGTGCGGGTGACTTCCGACTGAGCGCCCCAAACGTGCGCGAGCGTCGTCTCGCGCGGTGATCCGAGGAATAGCCGACCGACGTTCACGAATCACCCATCGACGCGGGTAACAGGACTCGCATGCCCGTCGATGCGATCGTCGCTTCCATTGTTGAACGTTGCACAACGACGTCCGGTTAGCGTGCGGTGTGCCCTTCGCGTGCGGCTTCGGCAGGAATCGTAGGGATGCACGGATCGCGCTGTCAATGTCAGCGGCAGAACGTCGATGTAGGGCCGCTTCTCTGAGCGTCTGATCTCTCCGCTGGCCCTTGCGGGGGCGGCAACGAGAGCATTGAATCGGCGCACAGGCGCGCTCGAGCGGAAGCCGCAGCAGGCGGAGCTTTCGTCGCGGGGCGCGACAGCGATCCGCAAAAGTTAAAGCAGTGGGGTGGGCAAGATCATGAGTTCGTCGACAGCAACCCATGAGCTCGGCACGCCGGGCAC
>JASHTK010000151.1 GCA_030040575.1 Gammaproteobacteria bacterium | reverse complement strand
CAGCTGCTCACCGATGAGATGTATCTCGAGGCGATCGAGGAGCACGGCGATGAGTTCGACGCCCGCATGGGCGCCGAGGCGGTCTACGAGCTGCTGCGCACGATCGACCTGCAGGCCGAGCTCGTGCACGTCCGCGAGGACATGGGCGCCACCTCCTCGGAGACGAAGCTGAAGCGCCTGTCGAAGCGGCTGAAGCTCGTCGAGTCCTTCATCGAGTCCGGCAACAAGCCGGAGTGGATGGTGATGACCGTCCTGCCGGTGCTGCCGCCGGACCTGCGCCCGCTCGTGCCGCTCGACGGCGGCCGGTTCGCCACCTCCGACCTCAACGACCTGTATCGCAGGGTCATCAACCGCAACAATCGCCTGCGCCGGCTGCTCGAGCTCAACGCGCCCGACATCATCGTGCGCAACGAGAAGCGCATGCTGCAGGAGGCGGTGGACGCGTTGCTCGACAACGGCCGCCGCGGACGCGCCATCACCGGATCGAACAAGCGGCCGCTGAAGTCGCTTGCCGACATGATCAAGGGCAAGCAGGGCCGCTTCCGGCAGAACCTGCTCGGCAAGCGCGTCGATTATTCCGGCCGCTCCGTGATCGTGGTGGGTCCGACGCTGCGCCTGCACCAGTGCGGGCTGCCGAAGAAGATGGCCCTCGAGCTGTTCAAGCCCTTCATCTTCCAGAAGCTGCAGCTGCGCGGGGAAGCCTCGACGATCAAAGCGGCGAAGCGCTTGGTCGAGCGCGAGGGCCCGGAGGTGTGGGACATCCTCGAGGAGGTGATCCGCGAGCATCCCGTGCTGCTCAATCGCGCCCCGACGCTGCACCGGCTCGGCATCCAGGCCTTCGAGCCCGTGCTGATCGAGGGCAAGGCGATCCAGCTGCATCCGCTCGTGTGCACCGCGTTCAACGCCGACTTCGACGGCGATCAGATGGCCGTGCACGTGCCCCTGTCGCTCGAGGCGCAGCTCGAGGCGCGCGCCCTCATGCTGTCGTCGAACAACATCCTCTCGCCCGCGAACGGGGATCCGATCATCGTGCCGTCGCAGGATGTGGTGCTCGGCCTGTACTACATGACCCGCGAGCGCGTCGGGGCGCGCGGAGAGGGCATGGCGTTCTCCGACGTGCACGAGGTGCACCGGGCCTACGAGAGCCGCTCGGTCGACCTGCAGGCGCGCGCGCGCGTGCGCCTGACGGAGCACGCAACGCCTGATGCGACGAGTCCCATCGAGCGGGTCGTCGAGACGACGGTCGGCCGCGCGCTGCTCTTCGAGATCCTGCCGAAGGGGCTCTCCTTCGACCTCATCAATCAGGACATGACCAAGAAGGCGATCTCCGCGACCATCAACGCCTGCTATCGGACGCTCGGGCTGAAGGAGACGGTGATCTTCGCCGACCAGCTGATGTACACGGGCTTTTACTACGCGACGCGCGCGGGCGTGTCGTTCGGCATCGACGACATCGTGATCCCGGACCAGAAGACGAAGCTCGTCGCCGCGGCCGACCGCGAGGTCAAGGAGATCCAGGATCAGTACGCCTCCGGCCTCGTGACGAACGGCGAGCGCTACAACAAGGTGGTGGACATCTGGTCGCGCGCCAACGATCAGGTCGCGAAGGCCATGATGGAGAAGCTCGGGAGCGAGGAGGCGACGGACACGAAGGGCCACAAGCAAAAGCAGAAGTCCTTCAACTCGATCTTCATGATGGCCGACTCCGGCGCCCGCGGCTCTGCGGCGCAGATCCGCCAGCTCGCCGGCATGCGCGGCCTCATGGCGAAGCCCGACGGCTCGATCATCGAGACCCCGATCACCGCGAACTTCCGTGAGGGGCTGAACGTGCTGCAGTACTTCATCTCCACCCACGGCGCCCGCAAGGGCCTCGCGGACACGGCGCTGAAGACGGCGAACTCCGGATACCTGACGCGCAGGCTCGTCGATGTCGCTCAGGACCTGGTCGTCACCGAGCCCGACTGCGGCACCCGCCAGGGCCTCACGATGACTCCGCTCGTCGAGGGCGGCGATGTCGTCGAGGGCTTGGGAGAGCGCGTGCTCGGACGGGTTCTCGCGCAGGTCGTCACCAAGCCCGGGACCGAGGAGGTCCTCATCCCCGAGGGCACGCTGCTCGATGAGAAGCTCGTGCGCCAGCTCGAGGCGGAGGGCATCGATCAGCTGACCGTCCGCTCGCCGATCACCTGCGAGACGCGCTACGGGGTGTGCTCCTGCTGCTACGGGCGCGACCTCGCGCGTGGCCGCTCCATCAGCATCGGCGAGGCGGTCGGCGTCATCGCGGCGCAGTCGATCGGCGAGCCGGGCACCCAGCTCACCATGCGGACGTTCCACATCGGCGGCGCGGCCTCGCGCGCGGCCGCAGCGAGCAGCGTCGAGGTCCGCAACAAGGGCGTCGTGCGCTTCCACCGGATCAAGACCGTCCAGCACGAGAAGGGCCATCTGGTCGCCGTCTCCCGCTCGGGCGAGATCGGCGTGGTCGATGAGTTCGGGCGCGAGCGCGAGCGCTACAAGATCCCCTATGGCGCGATGATCACGGTGAAGGAGGGCGATGACGTCGCGGGCAGCCAGGTGGTCGCGACCTGGGATCCGCATACGCACCCGGTGGTCACGGAGGTCGCCGGATTCCTCAAATTCCAGGACTTCGTGGACGGCCTGACCGTCACCTCCCAGGTCGATGAGGTGACGGGGCTCTCGAGCACGGTCGTGCTCGACACGAAGCAGCGCGGCGGCCGGGATCTGCGCCCGACGATCAAGCTCGTCAACGCGAAGGGCAAGGAGGCGACGTTCGCGAACACCGAGATTCCAGCCGTGTACACGCTGCCGCCGGGCGCCCTCGTGAGTCTCGAGGACGGCGCGAGGGTATCGGTGGGCGATGTGATCGCGCGCATTCCTC
>JASHTK010000150.1 GCA_030040575.1 Gammaproteobacteria bacterium | reverse complement strand
TATCGGCTCGCGACCGAAGCCGCCATCGCAGCCTGCGACGGACAGGACGGCGTCCGCGACGGGGTGATTGCCGATCCGCGGCGCTGCCACTACCTCGCCTCGCGCGATCCGCAGGTCACGCGCGCTTCCTGCACCGCCGCCAATCCGAAGTGCCTGACGCCCACCGAAGCGGAGGTCATCGACCAATCCTGGGAGGGCCCGGTCGTCTGCGCGGACGGCGGCACCGACTGCGACGTCCCCGAGGTCGCCGCGCGCGACTTGAGCGGCAACGGACCCCTGCGGTTGTGGTACGGCCAGCCGCGCGGCGCGGATCTCTCCGCGCTCGGCGGGATCGAGCCGTTCCCGGTCGCGATCGAGCAGGCGCGATTCTGGGTGTACTTCGACCCGAGCTGGGATTGGCACGAGCTCAGCTCCGGCAACTTCCTGCGCTTCTTTCGCGACACCGTCGATCGGGTCGGACCGATGATGGCCTCCGACAACCCCGATCTCACGGCGTTCCGCCGTCACGGGGGCAAGCTCGTCCTGTGGCACGGCTGGGCCGACCAGCTCATCAACCCGCAAGGGACGATCGACTACTACGATCGTGTGGTGCGGAAAATGGGAGGCCTCGCGCGGACCCAGCAGTTCGCCCGGCTGTTCATGGCGCCCGGGGTCGAGCACTGCGGTCGCGGCGCGGGGCCGCAGCCGCAGCACCTGTTCGAGGCGGTGGTCGATTGGGTGGAGAAGGGTACCGCGCCCGAGAGCATCCTCGCCGCGAAGCCTGCGGCGGGAGGCACGCTGACGCGGCCGCTGTGCCCCTACCCCGCCGAGGCGCGCTGGAACGGCACCGGCCGCAGCGACGATGCCGCCGAGTTCGCCTGCGTGATTCCGCAGCGTGGCCCCTGACCACCGCACCCAGGTCGCCATCGTCGGGGCAGGCCCGGCGGGCCTGCTGCTCGGTCAACTCCTGCACAAAGCCGGCATCGATGCCGTGATCCTCGAGCGCCACGCCCGCGAGCACGTGCTCGGGCGCATCCGCGCGGGCGTGCTCGAGCAGACCACCGCCGATCTGCTCGAGCACGCCGGGGTGGGAGCGCGCATGCGCCGCGACGGACTCGTGCACACGGGTTTCGAGCTGCTCGTGCAGGGGCGGCGCCACCGCATCGACCTGCATGGCTTGACCGGCGGCAGCACGGTGCTCGTCTACGGACAGACGGAGCTCACCCGCGATCTGATGGAAGCGCGCGATGCGGCGGGCCTGCCAACGGTCTACGAGGCCGAGCACGTCGCGGTGCATTCGTTCGAGGGTGCGCATCCGTATGTCACATGGCGACACAGCGGCCGGGACCAGCGCGTGGACTGCGATTTCATCGCCGGCTGCGATGGCTCTCACGGCGTGTCCCGGGCGAGCGTCGCCCGCGGCGCCATTCGCGAGTACGAGCGCGTGTACTCCTTCGGCTGGCTCGGTCTGCTCGCCGATACGCCCCCGGTGAGCGATGAGATCATCTACGTGAACAGTGAGCGGGGCTTCGCCCTGTGCTCGATGCGCAGCCGCACGCGCAGCCGCTACTACCTGCAAGTGCCGCTCACCGCTGCGCTCTCGCAGTGGAGCGACGAGCGATTCTGGGAGGAGCTGCGTGAGCGTCTCGATGAGCGCGGACGCGCGCGCTTGGTGACGGGTCCGGCGCTCGAGAAGAGCATCACCCCGCTTCGCAGCTTCGTCGTCGAGCCGCTGCGCTTCGGCCGGCTGCTGCTCGTCGGGGATGCCGGCCACATCGTGCCGCCGACCGGCGCGAAGGGACTGAATCTCGCCGCGACCGACGTGAGGTACGCGACCGACGCGCTGATCGAGCACTACGCCGAGCGCAGCGACGCCGGCATCGATCGGTACTCGGCGCGCTGCCTGCGCCGCATCTGGCGCGCGGAGCGCTTCTCCTGGTGGCTCACCCGGCTCACGCACCCCTTGGCCGAGGAAGGACCGATCGGCGCCAAGCTGCAGCAGGCCGAGCTCGACTACCTGCTGCACTCCGAGGCCGGCCGCCGCACGATCGCCGAGAACTACGTCGGCCTGCCGCTCGAGTTCGGCGAGGTGTGATCGCGGCGCGAGCTCAGCGAAACGGGTCGATCACGGTGACGCGTCCGTAGGTGCGCCCGTGCTCGAAGTCCTCCGACCATAAGGTCTCCATGCCCTGCTCGTCCGCGTAGGCCCACAGATGCGCGTCGAACCCTGAGAGTTCATAGAGCGCCGAGCCGCGCAGCGCCGTGCGCAGCGTATGCTCCGTGGGGTACGCGACGGGGAACTGCGCGAGCATCTCCTCCGTCTCGCGCCGCGCCTCGGGGAGCGGCAGGAGCGGGGCGCCGCCGACTATCGGCCGGCTGACGACGGCGACGAACTCGAGCAGCGCCGGGTGCGGGAGAACGAGAGATTCGTCCTCAAGTCCCTTGCGCAGGAGAGCCGTCGCGCGCGCCTGCTTCGCCGGGAAGCGAGAATCGAACCGGTAGACGAGCACGTTCGTGTCAACGAGAGCGGTCACGCGCGTAGAGTTCCTCGCGTGTCCAGCCACGCTCCCGCGTCGCTCCGAGCGGACGAGCGCGCTCGCGTGTGCGTTGGCGCTCCGTCGCCAGGTCGAACTC
>JASHTK010000149.1 GCA_030040575.1 Gammaproteobacteria bacterium | reverse complement strand
GTCATCGCGTGGAACGGCAGCGAGATCCAAGCCTGGATCACGCGGCGGCGACGCGCACCGCGACGCTGATCCATCCGATCGCTCAGCCCCTCTATGGGCATGCTGTGCGCGCATCCGTCTCCGTGCGCGTGGGCGCGTAACGCTCGGCAATATCCGCCCGCGAAATTTTTCAAACTGTCCATGAAGGTGTCCATGGCCCTTTTTCGGCGAAGGGAGCGATCTGGTAAGTGGCTGTTTTGTTTGATCGGAGCGCCGAGATTTGAACTCGGGACCCCTTGCACCCCATGCAAGTGCGCTACCAGACTGCGCCACGCTCCGACCTGATTTGTTCTTCTTCGTCTGCGGCGCCGCTCCGGGAGCGGATGCCGCGTGCCCACGTGGACATGATAACCGTTCCGCAGCCCACGTGGCGCGTCGCGGCACCGTCGTGCCGCACTTTGGGCTACCGCGGCGCTCCAGGTGTCGGCGCTGACGGCAGGTCCGAAGACGGCCCGACGTCGGAGGTGACGAGATTCGGCACGTAATTACAGGGCAGGTTCACGTTGCGATAGCCGCCTTGCAGGGTGACGCGGTCGCCGGGAGACACCTGCATATTGCGCGGGACGACGAACACGTCGTAGCGACCGTTCGGCAAGCGGACCACGACCCGCTGGTTTGCGAGATAAGCCGGATCGATGAGGCCGCCCTTGCGCGCCTCGCTCTCCCGCGTGTGCTTCAGGGCGAGGGCGCGGTCTTCCAGCGAGACGACGGTGCCGCTCCCGAAAAATACGGGCGATGGGGCTTGGACGAGCAGGCAGGCCTCGGAAGACCCCGTCTCGCCCGAGGCGGCCGCCCCGGCAGGTCCCGAGCCCGCTTGCGCCGCGGCCGGCTGAGCGAGCGAGCTCACCGCATCGGGGCCCGCCGGCCGGAGGATGAACGGGACCGCGATCGCCGCGGCAGTGAGCAACGTCGCGGCGACAGAGAGCCTGCGCCACGCCGGGGCCCGTCTCCACAGGCTCGGTGACTCCGGCGCGGCTTCCGGAGAAGGTCTCGGTTCCCACATGGTCAGGGCGGAGGCCTCGAGGCGCCGGGCTCGCCCGGTCCGGTAAATTCCGGCGCGGGGCCGAGGTCCGCGGTCACGAGGTTCGGCACGTAGTTGCAGGGCAGATTCACGTTGCGATACCCGTTCTGCACCCTCACGCGATCGCCGAGGTGCACCTGAATGCTCCGCGGGACGATGAAGACACCGTACTGCCCATTGTACCGACCCCCTTCGATCCGCACCTCGACGCGCGGGTTATCGCGGTAGTCTGGATCGATCGAGGCGCCGAGCCGCGCTTCCGTCCTCTTCAGGCGCGCGAGCGAGGTGGCAGGGTCCTCGAACGAGACGACCGTGCCGCCGTCGGAGAGAGTCGGCGCCGGCGCTCGCGCGAACTGGCAGGCCTGCGAGGTCTCGGCGCCGGCGGTGCGAGTTGAGCTACCCGCGCCAGGCACGCCAGCCGTGCCAGCCGCGCCGGCCGATCCCGGGCCGGCGTACGACATCGCGGGCTCCGGCAGCGGGGTCACCGCGTTCGGTGCCGACCTCAGCGCGAGGGGCAGAGCCACCGCGGCCGCCGTCAACAAGGTCGCGCTCACGATGAGCCTGCGCCACCCCGGCGCCTGCTTCCACAGGCTTCGCGCCGGCGCGGCTTGAGGCGCGACTTTGGGCGTAGATCCGGGAGCGGGTTCCCACATGGCTACGGGCTTCGCGGCGCGGGCCCGAGGTCCGCGGTGATGAGGGGCGGCACGTAGTCGCAAGGTAGATTCAGGTTGCAGAACGCGTTCTGCACCGTGACGCGATCTCCCACGTGGACCGGGATGCTCTTCGGCTCGAGGAAGACCTGCACCGCCCCGTCTCGCAGCCGCACCGCGACGCGCGGGTTGTCGATGTAGTCCGGGTCGATCAACCCGCCCCACTCGCGCTCCGTCGTCTTGATGCGTGCCAGCGAGATGGCGGGCGGCTCGAATCCGACGACGCTGCCGGCGGTGAACTCGGTCGATGCCGCAGGCAGGGTGAGCGCGCAGGCCTCCGCTAACGTGGGCGCTGGCGCCGGTGCTGCTGCCGGAGCCGGAGCCGGCGCACCCGCCGGAGTCGCGCGACCCACCGGCCCCAAGGCCAAGGGCAGCGCCACCGCTGCCGCCGTGAGCAGCGTGGCCGTGATGACGAGCGTGCGCCAGGCCGGGGCGGCGGCCCACAAGGTGCGCGGCGGCGAGGCCGCCTGCGCCGAGGCTTCAGCCAGGGGAGTCACCGGACTCTGCAATCTCGGCGCGCACCCCGTCCACGCCCTGGATGAGGGCTACGGACCTCGCCCCCTTTTCCTTCGCGGTGATCAAGGAGTCGGCGATCGACTCCTCGATGGCGCGCGTCAGGTCGCGCGAGGAGGCCGTCGCGCCCATCTTCTTCTGCCGTGCCATTAAATCGAGCAGCAATTGCGGGTCGATGCCGCTCGCGGCCACCGTAAGTCCGTAGCCGGCGATCATGCGCTCGATCTCGAGCGCCGCGACGCGCGCGATATCGAGGCCCGCGAGCGGCTCGAACACAAAGATGCGGTCGATGCGATTCAGCACCTCCGGCGCGAAGCCCGCGACCCGCAGCGCCTCCACGGCGCCGCGGCGCAGAGCGTCCGGATCATTCGCATACTGCCGGCTCAGGTCCGCGAGCGTGTCGACCGCCGCGTTGGAGGTCAGCACGAAGATCGCGCGGGTGGTCGAGATCTGCTTGCCGTCCGACTTCTCGGTGACGAACCCGTCGTTCCAGGCGGTGAGGAAGTTCTTGTGCACATCGCCGTGCGCCTTCTCGATCTCATCGAGCAGCACGACGGCGTCGGGGATGTCGCGAAGCCCCTGGGTGAGCTTGCCGTACTCGTGGGAGCCGACATAGCCCTTGCCGGCACCGAAGAGCGATGTCGCGGCGAACGCGCCGGCGGAGAACTGCGTCATGTCGAAGTGCAGGAGCTTGCGGCCGAGCGCATCGGCGAGCACTTTGCCGAGCCAGGTCTTGCCCGCGCCCGCGGGACCGGCGAACAGGAAGACGCCGACGGGCTTGCCCCGCTGCTTGAGGGCGAGGCGCCTGCGGATCTGCGCGGCGAGGTCGTCGCAGATGCGGTCCTCGCCCACCACTTGCGCCTTGAGCTTCGCGGCAAGCGCCTCGGCATCGACGAAGATCGACTCGACCTCCTGAGCCATGCGCCGCTCGAGTTCCGCCCGATTGGTCAGCCGATCGAGGATGTCCATGAGCCCTCTCCGCTCAGTGAGGACGCGCGGCAGGCGATTCGACCGGCGCAGCGCGCCGAGCACCACGAGCAGCCATGCGACGGCGGCCAGTCCGCCGAGGATCGCGCCGAGCAGCGCGCCGTGGTGGGTGAGCCAGTCGACGAGGCCGATCCTGCGAAAGAATCCGGAGAGCGTCTGGGCGAGCGTCAAGACGCTCGCGATGCCCACCGCCACCCACAGGTAGGGCAATAGCCGGTTCAGGAAGGAAGTCATGCCGTCCGCCGCAGACCCGCTCTCCTGAGCCTAGCATTTCGTTCCTACCGCCGCAGGATCTTCAGGATTTCCTCGAGCTCGGTGCGGACCTGGCGCACGATCTGCTGGCTCTGCGTGGTGTCGGTGCGCGCCTCCTCGCCCGCGAGCTTGTTGCGCGCGCCGCCGATCGTGAATCCCTGCTCGTAGAGGAGGCTGCGGATCTGGCGGATGACGATCACGTCCTGGCGCTGGTAGTAGCGGCGGTTGCCGCGGCGCTTCACCGGCTTCAGCTGCGGGAACTCCTGCTCCCAGTAGCGCAGCACGTGCGGCTTGACGCCGCAGAGCTCGCTCACCTCGCCGATCGTGAAATAGCGCTTTCCCGGGATCGGCGGAAGCGTGTCGTTATTCTTTGGCTCCAACATAGGCCTCGACCCGCGCCTTGAGCTTCTGGCCCGGGCGGAACGTCACCACGCGCCGGGCACTGATTGGAATCTCCTCGCCCGTCTTCGGATTGCGGCCCGGGCGCTGGTTCTTGTCGCGCAGGTCGAAGTTACCGAAGCCGGAGAGCTTCACCTGCTCCCCGCTCGAGAGCGCGGCGCGCACCTCCTCGAAGAATAAGTCCACCAGCTCGCGGGCCTCGCGCTTGTTGAGTCCGAGCTGGTTGAACAGCGCTTCCGCCATCTCAGCCTTCGTGAGAGCCGCCATAGCCGTCATTCTCGTATTCTCGCGCCCAGCCCCGCGATGAGATCCGCGACGATGGACGCCACCGCCCGGTCCACATCCTCGTCTGTAAGAGTGCGAGAAAAATCTTGAAAAATCAAGCCTAAAGCGACGCTTTTTCTACCTTGTTCTACGCCGCCCCCCCGATACACGTCGAAAAGGCGTAACTCCTGGAGCACGCTCGACGCCACCAAGGTTACACGCTCGCGCAGGGCACTTAAAGTCACCGCCTCCTCGACCACCACCGCGATGTCGCGCCGGACTTGCGGGAAGCGGGAAATCTCCCGCGCGCGGGGGCGCTCGATGCGCAGCGCAGCCCGAAAGTCGAGCTCGAACAGCACCGGGGGTGCCGTGAGCTCGAGCTCGCGCGTGAGGCGCGGGTGCAGCTCCCCGATCCAGCCGACCGTCTGGCGCTCCTCCGCGCCGCCCTGCGCCGGCTGCCGCGAGCCAGGCGCCACTCCCGCGCTGCGGCGCACGATTCGGGCCGCCCGCCCGGGATGCAAGCACGGCAGCGCCGCGGCCTCGAAGCCGAACGCGTCCCGGTCACCCGTCGCCTGAAGGAGTGCTTCCACGTCCGCCTTCACGTCGAAGAGATCGACGGGAGCGCGGCCCTCGGGGGGACTGCCCCACTGCTCGGGCAGGCGTGCCCCGAGCGCGAGCCCCGCGAGGGAGTCGATCTCCTCGAGCTTGCCCTTGGCGAGCGCGAAGCGCGCCCCGTGCTCGAAGAGCCGGATGCGATCCTGCTGGCGGCGCTGATTCTCGAGTGCCGCGTGGAGCAGCCCCGGCCAGAGCGACACGCGCATCACCGAGAGGTCGCTCGCAATCGGATTCGTGAGCGGCAGGGCCTCGCGGCCGGGAAACAGCCGCGATTGCAACTGCGGATCGACGAACGCGTAGGTGATCGCCTCGTGGTAGCCGCGGGCCGCGAGGCTCTCGAGCACGTGGCTCTCGGGCGCGCTCTCCTCCGGCAGCGCACCGAAGCGCTGCGCGGCCTGCGCCTCCATCTCGGCGAACGCTCCGAAGCCCTCGATGCGCGCCACCTCCTCGATCAGATCCGGCTCGATCACGATATCGAAGCGATGCGAGGGCGGGGTGACCGCCCAGCCCTCCGCCGTGCGCGTCGCGGCCATCTGCAGCGCGCTTAAAATCGCCTCGATCCGGGCCGGCTCGACGGGCGCCCCGAGCAGGCGCGCGACCCGCGACCGCCGCAGCCGCACCGGCAGCCGGCGCGGCAAGTACTCCCCGGCCTGCGTCACGACGGTCGCGCCGGGTGAGCCGCCGGCGATCGCGTGGATGAGCTCGGTCGCGCGCTCCATCGCGCGCTCCTGGTGGCCGGGATCGACGCCGCGCTCGAAGCGCTGGCTCGCGTCGGTCTGCACGCCGAGCCGCCATGCCCGGCCGGCGATCGCCTCGGGCGAGAAGTACGCGACCTCGAGGAACACATCGACCGTGCTTGCCGCGACGGCGGTGCGCTCGCCACCGATGATTCCGGCGACGCCGATCGCGCCCTCCGCGTCGGCGATGACGAGCATATCGGGATCGAGCGACGCGCTGCGCCCGTCGAGGAGCCGCAGCGGCTCGCCCGCGTTCGCCATTCGCACGCGAATCTCCCCGCGCAACTGCGCCACATCGTAAGCGTGCAGGGGCTGCCCCAGCTCGAGCATCACATAGTTCGTCACGTCGACGAGCGGACCGATCGACCGCAGGCCGGCGCGGCGCAGCCGCTCGCGCATCCACTGAGGCGTTGGCGCGTGGGGGCTCACGCCGCGAATGAGCCGGCCGACGAACTTCGGGCACGCCGCGGGCGCCT
>JASHTK010000148.1 GCA_030040575.1 Gammaproteobacteria bacterium | reverse complement strand
TATTATTCCGAACGCGCCGCGAAACGCTTAATGAGGCGATTCGGGTATTGTTTTGTTTATCCCCTCCACGCAGAGTATCACGGACACTCGACATGCGGGTTTCTTTGCGACCGTCACGCTCGACTGTCGCAATGTGAGATTGCGGTCTCATGAGGATTGGATGAATGGAGCAACGCACCAGCGCATGTGCGCTGCACAAAAAATACGGCCGGCCCCGCGAGCAGGCCGGCCAGTCGCCATGATGAGCCTCCCGGTTCGTGTGTTGAGCCCCCGACCGCACCCGCGGCCGGAGGCGGGTGGAAATCAGCGCGGCGGCGCTCGGCGTATCCGACGCAGGAGGCGCTCGTACTCGACGATGACCCACTTCGGCGGGGAGGTCCGCGAGCCGAGCATGTGAGGCTCGCCGTCGTCATGGACGTGGTAGCAGTCCGCCTCGGAACCATAGTCGTCGCCGGCGCCGTTTAAGGTACCGCCACAACTGCGGGGGTAGCTACGGGGGTCATTGGCGAGAATTGAGCTGCGAAACCGAGCGTTCTAGCCGGTATTTACTCGCAGCTCGATTCCGACCCTAGCCTCCAGAAGACCGTCTCGCGCAGTCGCCGCCGTGAGATGAGTCCGCCGAGCGCCGCTTGCACGATCAGCGGCACGTTCATCCCGATCTCTGCGGCGATCGGTCCGAATGGGCGCGTGGCACGGTCCTCAGCGCGCTGCGAGCGCGTCGGCGATCGAGAGCCGGCGGACCCGCCACACCGGCGGCAGCGCGCTCACCAGCGCGAGCAGCAGCGCGAAGCCAATGCCGTCCGCGAACACCATCCACGGCATACGCAGTCCCGGGCCGCCGACGCGGGCCATCTGCATGCCGACCACCGGCAGCACAACGCGGGCAAGCAGCAGCCCGAACACGGCCGAGCCCACCGTGAGAAGGACTGCCTCGCTCAGCACCAGCGCCGAGACGCCGACGTCCGTGAATCCAAGGGTCTTCATCACGGCGAACTCGCGAATGCGCTCACGGTAGGCCTGCAGCAGCGTCGTACCCGTGAGGAGGAGCAAGGTCGCAAAGGCGGCGCTGATAATCGCATCGACGAAGAAATCGAGGTCACCGAGCTGGGCGAGTTCACCTTGGTCGTTGGCGCGCTCGGTCTCGGTGACGGTGCGGCTCGGAGAATTCGCGAAGAGACTGTCGATCGCATGACTGACCTCCGTGGCCTCGGAAGCCGCGGCGATGGTCTCCTCATAAAGCTGCACTGTGCTCGTGTCACGCGCTCTCGCCGCGTCGAAATACGGATAGTTCATGAGGATCATGGGCGCGTCTCGAAAGGGACTGTCGGGTATGTCGAAGGTCCCCACGATGTCGAAGGTCCAGTCCGAACTGCCGTTCCTCTCCGGCGCGTTGAGCGCATGGATCGGAATTTCATCTCCCACCTTCCAGCCGAGCCGCTCGCCGAGACGCTGCGCTACCAGAACGCCCGTGCGGGTGTGAAGGAAGGCGGCACGTGCCGCGGGCGACACCCGATAGTTGGGGTTCACGGCAAAGTAGCTCGCCGCAACGATCGGCGCGACGATGACGATGTTGCGCGGCGACTGATAATCGCCGAGAAATTGCGACTGGTACGTCACCTGGGTGACGCCATGCACCGCTTGGATCTCGGGGAGATCCGCGAGTGGCAGCGGCAAGCCGGCCGGATTGCTCGTATCGAGTACATTGAGCCGCCCCTGATTGACGAGTTGGTCGAACAGGGTGTCGATCCCCTGGAGCATGCCGAAGAGCAGGAACGCGAAGACGATCGACAGGAGAGTGAAGATCGTCCGGCCCTTCTTCCGCCACAGTCCCGTCCAGACGAGCCGAGCGTACTTCATGCCGTCGTGTCCACTCGCTGGATTCGGTTCGTCGCACCGAGCCGGGCACAGGCGGCGTCGGCTACGGTCTTCGGGCGGTGCATCATCATCGCTGGATCCCTCCGGTCGCCGCTCGACATGGGGGGAGCTCGCCGAGCTTGTGCTTGACGCTGCGCGTGGCGACAGGGAGCATGGTCGGGGATAGGATCCGGTCAGGTGATCCGGACAGAACGTAGCGGGAGTGTGGATGAACGCGCCAGGCCGTTTTCGCGAACGGACACCTCAATTTCGCGCCCGCGCAGCTCAGGCGGCGCCGCTATCCCCGATTCTCGAGAGCGACTTCGTGCGGACACACGGCGTCGGATTGATCTTGGCGCTGTTCGTCGCGGTGTCGGGAGCATTCGGCACCGGGCACATCACCCCGAACGTGCGGTATCCCATCATCGCGGCGCTGACTCTCCTGGTCATCGTCATCGACTTCGGCATCCGGGCCGTCTTGGAGCGATGGGTCCGATCCGAGGTGGCGCTGCTCCGGGCGACTCTCCGCGTGTCGCTGCTTCTCGCGTCCGCCATCATCGTCTGCTGGGGCGCGGCCCGCCTATTCGAAGGGGCCCAGGGAACGCCCCCTCTGCCACGGTTCGTCCTACCCGTCCTCGCGTTTGCGGCGGTCGCTGCCGCGCTCGGGCGCGCGATCGGCTCAAGCCGATCGCCGGCGAAGGTCCTTGCCCCGGCCCGACCGGCCTTCGTCGGCCGCCTTCCTGGCGCGCTTCAGAACGCCGAGATCATTGCCGTCGAGGGCGAAGACCATTACGTCTGCGTCCACACCTCACGCGGGCGGCATCTTCTGCACATGCGATTTGGCGATGCGCTGAGTGAGCTGAAGATGCTCGACGGGCTTCAAAGCCACCGCTCCTGGTGGGTCGCCAAATCGGCCGTGTCGGCGGTCAAGCGCGGCAATGGACGCGCCACACTCAAGCTCGCGAATGGTCTTGAGGCGCCGGTCAGCCGGCGCTATGCGCAATGCCTGCGCAAGAAAGGTTGGTACTAACTCGCGGACCGAAGCGCAATTTGACATCGAACAGCTTCCTTGCGACCATCCTTGGCAGGTGGATACGACCTGCTGCTTGCGCCCCTCGGGGTATGGCGAACGTATCATCCCGCTTCAGGTCCCTTTGCTCGAACAAATTCGTCAGCAACGCAAGCCCTGGCACCCTGGTTTGTTCATGCAAAGGATAAACAGATGCGCGACTTCCGCGATGCCAAAGCCATGGCGCAGACGCTGCGTGCAGCCCTTGCCGCCATGGGTTTCAAGATCACCGTCAGTCGGAGCCTCGAGCTGATCGCCCAGGCGTTCGGTGTGGCCGATTGGAACACGCTGTCCGCCGCGATTCGTCCGGTCGCGGCCGCCGTGCCCGAGAAGACCGCCCGACCACCGCCGACCGCCGAAAGCGCCACGGCTCCCGGTAAGCCCACTGGTTCTCTTCCCGCTGACTTGCTCTCCGGAGAGCTGGTCACCACGTTGAATCGGGCGTTCGCCTACGCCAAGGGGCGCAAGCACGATGAAATTTCGGTGGAGCATCTCCTGCTCTTGTTGCTAGACGACGCGGACGCCTCGCGCGTGCTGAAAGCCTCCGGCGCCAATCTCGATGATCTGCGCGAGCGCCTCACCGACTACATCGACAATCATCTGAAGATTTACCCGACCGACGGCGAATATGTCCCCAGGCCGACCCTTGGATTTCAGCGGGTGCTTCAGAGGGCCGTTTTTCATGTCAAAAGCACAGGCCGCCTTCCGGTCAAGAGCCTGAACGTGCTCGTGGCGCTCTTCTCCGAGCAAGAGAGCCACGCGGCCAAGCTGTTCAACGAGCAGGGCGTGACCCGCGTGGACGTGCTCGACCATATTTCCCTCGGCACCATGCAGGGAGGCGAAGGTCCCG
>JASHTK010000014.1 GCA_030040575.1 Gammaproteobacteria bacterium | reverse complement strand
AGCGGGCCGCGCGCACGTCCGCCCGGCCGCTGAGCATCGCCGTGCTCGAGCCGACGCGGGCCGCGGCGCCGGCCCCGCACGAGCCGCTCGATTCGCGGGTCTCCGCGCTGTCGCGCGCCAGCGAGAGAATCTTGAGGAATGCCGGGGCGTGGGATCGTCTCGCGCGCGAGCGGGTCCAGCCGTACGAGCGGATGCGGGTGTGGCATCGGAGCATCCCGGCCACGAGCCGCGACGTGCTGAGATTCGATGCCGCGGACGCGGGCGAGCCGAATCTCGGCTACATCGCCGAGAACCGCCTCGTGCAGGGTGCGCTCCTCGACGCCTTCGAGGCCGCGGGCGGCCGGGTTCTCCCCTGCGGCCTCACCGGCTTGCGGATGCGGGACGATGAAGTGCGGGTCGAGACCCCGATGGGCGCATGCTCGACACGCCTGATCGTCGGCGCCGACGGCGCGCGCTCGACGGTGCGGGACCTCCTCGGCCTGACGGTGGACCGCTCGAGCTATCACCAGACGGCGATCGTCGCGAACGTCTCGACGGCCCGTCCCCACGAGCGCACGGCGTGGCAGCGCTTCCTCGGCACGGGAACCCTCGCGTCCCTGCCGCTCGCCGACGGCTCGAGCTCGATCGTGTGGTCGGCGGACGCCGCGGAGGCGACGGCGCTGCTCGCCGCCCCGGAGGATCGATTCGAGCAGGAGCTGCAAAGGCAGGCCGACGACGCGCTCGGCGCGGTCCGGCTGCGGACCGAGCGGCATTCCTTCCCGTTGCTGAGGCTCGCTGCGCCGCGCTACACCGCGCACCGGGCGGCGCTCGCCGGGGATGCCGCCCACGTGGTCCATCCCCTTGCCGGACAGGGTCTGAATCTCGGGCTGCTCGACGCCGCGGCGCTCGCGGAGGTGATCACGGCGGGGACCCGCGAGGGAGAGGACGCCGGTGGCGAGCGCGCCCTGCGCCGCTACGAGCGCTGGCGCAAGAGCGAGACCCGGCTCGCGGCGGCCGCCATCGATGCGTTCGACCGATTTCTCGCGCACCGCTCGGACCCGCTCGCGCGGCTCGCGCAGCGCGGGCTCGGCTGGGTGAATCGCAGCAGCGAGGTGAAGCGGGTGCTCATCGCGCGCGCGCTCGGCTTGACGGGCGAGCTTCCAGCGGCGGCGCGGGCCTGCGAGAGCGGCTGACCGCCTCGCCCGACTCGGGCTCACCGCCTCGCCGGGGTTGGAGGGGGCGTCGGAGCGATCAGGCGAGCGGGATGGCGTCGAGCTTCGCGGCGCAGATGAAGTCGTTCTGCGACAGCCCCTGGACGGCGTGGGTGGTGAAGAGCACGCGGCAGTAGCCGTAGCCCACCTCGAGGTCCGGGTGGTGGTCCTCGATGTTGGCGAGGTGAGCGAGCGCGTTCACGAAGCTCATCGTGCGGTAGAAGTCCTTGAAGCGAAACTCGCGCCGGATGGATTTCGCATCCTCCGCGAGGCGCCAGCCCGAGGCGAGCTCGCCCATCAGATCCTGCGCCTCACCGCGCGTGAGGGCCGGAACACCGCCTTCGCAGGGCTTGCAGCGCTTCTCGGTGAGCTCGCTCATGGGGTCGATCTCCTCCTCGACTGCGGCGCGCGGGCCTACGCCGTCGCGCGTCGCGGGTACTTGCGGACGACGTACTGCTCGATGAGCTCCTGGAACTCCTCGGCGATGCGCTCGCCCTTCAAGGTGACCGTCTTCTCGCCATCCTCGTAGACCGGGGCGACCGGGCGCTCGCCGGTGCCCGGCAGGCTGATGCCGAGGTTCGCGTGCTTGCTCTCGCCCGGACCGTTGACGACGCAGCCCATGACGGCGACGGTCATGTCCTCGACCCCCTCGAACGTGCGATTCCACTCCGGCATCCGATGGCGGATGTGCGACTGGATGCGCTGCGCGAGCTCCTGGAAGTAGGTGCTCGTCGTGCGGCCGCAGCCGGGGCAGGCCGTGACGAGCGGCAGGAAGGCGCGCAGCCCCATCGTCTGCAGGATCTCCTGCGCCACGATCACCTCCTGCGTGCGGTCACCGCCCGGCTCGGGCGTGAGCGACGCGCGGATCGTGTCGCCGATCCCCTCCTGCAGGAGCACGGACATGCCGGCCGTCGAGGCGACGATGCCCTTCGAGCCCATGCCCGCCTCGGTGAGCCCCAAGTGCAGCGGGTAATCGCAGCGCGCGGCGAGGTCGCGGTAGATGGCGATCAGATCCTGCACGCCGCTCACCTTGGCCGAGAGGATGATCCGATCCCTCGGCAGGCCGAGCTCGACGGCTCGCTCGGCGCTCGTCAGCGCCGAGAGCACGACCGCGTTGCGCATGATCTGCCGCGCATCGAGCGGCTCCGGGCGCGCGGAGTTCTCATCCATCAGCCGCGTGAGCAGATCCTGATCGAGGCTGCCCCAGTTGACGCCGATGCGCACCGGCTTGCCGTGGCGGCACGCCACCTCGATCATCTCGGCGAACTGCGGGTCGCGCTTGCTGCCGCGGCCGACGTTCCCGGGATTGATCCGGTACTTGGCGAGCGCGGCGGCGCACGCGGGGTGCTCGCGCAGCAGCTTGTGCCCGTTGAAGTGAAAGTCGCCGATGAGCGGGACCGCGACGCCCATCCGATCGAGCCGCTCGCGGATCGGCGCGACCGCCGCGGCGGCCTCGCTGGTGTTCACGGTGATCCGCACCAGCTCCGACCCGGCGCGCGCGAGCGACTTCACCTGCTGCGCGGTCGCCTCGACGTCGGCCGTATCGGTGTTCGTCATCGATTGCACGACGATGGGATTCGGCCCCCCCACGCGGACGGAGCCGATGCTCACGGCGAGGCTGTGGCGGCGGGGCGTCGACATGGGTCTCATCTTACCCGCAGGCTGCGATTATTTCCGCGCTCGCTCGACACAGTCTTCCAGGAGCGAGTCCGGCCCGCGGGGCCGGGTCCCCGACCGGAGGGCGCATGGGAAGAAAGACACCGCTTTTCGAGCTGCACCGATCTCTCGGCGCGTGCCTCGTCGAGTTCGGCGGCTGGAGCCTGCCGCTCCACTACGGATCGCAGATCGAGGAGCACCACGCGGTGAGGCGATCGGCGGGTCTGTTCGACGTCTCCCACATGGGCATCGTCGATGTGCGTGGCTCCGCCGCCCGGGCGCTGCTCGAGATGCTCCTCGCGAACGACGTGGGCAAGCTGCGCTCCGCGGGCCAGGCGCTCTACAGCTGCATGCTCAACGAGTCGGGCGGGGTGCTCGACGATCTGATCGCCTACTTCCTCGGACCGGAGCAGGGCTTTCGCGTGGTCGTCAACGGCGCGAAGCGCGACGCGGACATTGCCTGGATGCGGCGCCACGCCGGTCGAGATGTCGAGATCGTCGAGCGAACCGACCTCGCGCTGCTTGCCGTGCAGGGGCCGCTCGCCCGCGAGCGGGTCGCGGCGCTTCTCGCGCCCGGGGGACCCGGGGGCCGGGGAGAGCCCGGCGGCGGCGCAGCCGCGGGCGATGCCGAGCTCGCCCTGCGGCTCGATCCGTTCCAGGCACGGTCCATCGGGCGCTGGTTCGTGGCGCGCACCGGCTACACGGGCGAGGACGGCTTCGAGGTGATGATGCCCGCCGCGGAGGCTGAGGAGGCATGGCGGCGGCTCAACGCGCTCGGCGTCGTCTCGTGCGGGCTCGGCGCGCGGGATACCTTACGCCTCGAGGCGGGCCTCAACCTATCCGGCGCAGATATGGACGAGCGCACGCACCCGTACGAGTCGGGGCTCGGATGGACCGTCGTGCTGGAGCCGCGCACGCGCGGCTTTGTCGGTCGTGCCGCGCTCGAGGCGGTGGCCGCCGAAGGCTCGCCGCGCAAGCTCGTCGGGCTGATGCTCACCGAGCGGGGCGTGCTGCGCGCGCGGCAGCGGGTCGTCGCCCCGGGGGCGGGCGAGGGGACGGTGACGAGCGGCACCTTCTCCCCGACGCTCGAGCGCTCGATCGCGCTCGCGCGCCTGCCCGCCGCCGCCGGCACCCGGGTCGAGGTGCAGATCCGCGGCAGGATGCTCGAGGCGCGGGTGGTGAAGCCCCCCTTCGTGCGGCGCGGCCGATCGCTCATCTCCTGAAACGCCGCCCCACTCCTTAAGTAAGGATTCGCCATGAGCGCCATTGCCGACGATCTGAAGTACACGAAGACGCACGAGTGGGTCCGCGTGCGGCCCGACGGCCTGGTCGAGGTCGGCATCACCGATCACGCGCAGCACGCTCTCGGGGATCTGGTGTTCGTCGAGCCGCTCGAGCTCGGCCACCGGGTCGCCGCGGGCGAGTCCTACGGCGTCGTGGAGTCAGTGAAGGCGGCCTCCGACCTCTACAGCCCCGTCGCCGGGGAGTTGGCGGCCGTCAACTCCGCGCTCGGGTCCGCCCCCGAGCTCATCAATCAGGACCCGTACGGCGCAGGCTGGATCGCCCGCATCCGGCCCGACGATGCGGCGTCCGTCTCGAGCCTCCTCTCGGCCGCGGACTACGCGAAGCTCCTCGCGGCCGAGGGGCAGTGATGGCATTCATCCCGCACACCGCAGCCGACGTGGAGGCGATGCTGGCCGTGATCGGCGCCCGCAGCATCGAGCAGCTGTTCGAGGAGATCCCGCCCGACCTGCGGTCGCGCCCGCTCGCCGGCATCCCGCAGGCCCTGAACGAGATGGAGATCACGAGGCTCATGAGCCGGCGCGCGGCGACCGATCGGGTCGCGCTCTCCTTCCTCGGCGCCGGCGCCTACGAGCATCACATTCCGGCGGCCGTGTGGGCGCTTGCGACGCGCGGGGAGTTCTACAGCAGCTACACGCCCTATCAGGCCGAGGCGAGCCAGGGCACGCTGCAGGCGACCTACGAGTTCCAGAGCATGATCGCGAGTCTCACCGGGATGCAGGTCGCGAATGCCTCGCTCTACGACGGGGCCTCGGCGCTCGCCGAGGCGCTCCTCATGGCGGCGCGCATCCGGCGCCGCCCCGAGTCGCGGCGCGTGCTCGTGCCGCGCGCCGTCCATCCGCACTATCGGGCCGTCGCGCGGTGCATCACGAGCCACCAGGGCCTGCGGCTCGAGGAGGTCGCCTACGATGCCGCGACGGGCCGCACGCTCGTCGAGGCGCTCGAGCCCTACGACGGCGAGGACCTCGCGGCCGTCGCGATCCAGCAGCCGAATTTCTTCGGCGTGCTCGAGGATGTGGACGGGCTTGCCGAGTGGGCGGGCCGCCGCGGCATTCCCCTCGTCGCGATCGTGAACCCGATCTCCCTCGCGCTCTTGAGGCCTCCCGGGGAATGGCTCGCAGGCGCCGACGTGGTGGTCGGCGAGGGCCAGCCGCTCGGGATCCCGCTCTCCTCCGGTGGCCCGTACCTCGGTTTCATGGCGACGCGCTTGGAGCACGTCCGGCAAATGCCGGGCCGTATCGCGGGCCGTACCCTGGATCTCGCGGGCGACGAGGGCTTCACGCTCACGCTCCAAGCGCGCGAGCAACACATCCGGCGAGACCGCGCGACGTCGAACATCTGCACCAATCAGGGCCTGATGGTGACCGCCGCGACGGTCTATCTGTCGCTCATGGGGCCGCAGGGCCTGCGCCGCGTGGCCGAGAGCTGCCACGTGCGAGCGGGCGAGCTCGTCTCCGCCCTCACGGGGATTCCCGGCGTCCGCGCGGCCTTCACCGGACCTCGCTTCCACGAGGCCGTGCTGCAGCTCGACCGGCCGGTCGAGCCGGTGCTCGCGGCGCTCGAGCGCCGTGACATCCTCGGCGGACTCGATCTCGCCGCGGATTATCCGGAGCTCGGCCACGCCCTGCTCGTCTGCGCGACCGAGACCAAGACCCGCTCGGACATCGAGGATTTCGCCGCGGCGCTCGGCGCGGTCCTCGAGGCTCGAACGGCGGCGTAGCGCGCGGCCGCTCGAGCGAACCCCCCGAGGAGCCCCATGGCGCCACCCCGAGAGCCGCTCATTTTTCATGCCTCGCGACCGGGACGCGGCGCGACGGATCAATGGCCGCGCGAGCCGGGAGGCGCCATCTCGATCCCGGAGGGGCTGCTGCGGTCGCGGCCGCCAGCGCTTCCGGAGGTGAGCGAGCTCGACGCGGTGCGGCACTTCACGCGCCTCTCGCAGCTCAACTTCTCGGTCGACACGCACTTCTACCCGCTCGGATCCTGCACGATGAAGTACAACCCCAAGGCGTGCAACGCCCTCGCGATGCTGCCGGCGTTCCTCGCTCGCCATCCGCTCGCGCCCGAGTCCCGCGGCCAGGGCGTGCTCGCGTGCCTGCACGAGCTGCAGGGGATGCTCGGGGAGGTGACGGGAATGCAGGCCGTCGCGCTCGGGCCCATGGCCGGCGCGCAGGGCGAGTTCGCCGGCGTCGCGATGATCCTCGCTCATCACCGCGCCCGCGGCGAATTCGCCCGGCGCGAGATCATCGTGCCGGAGGCGGCGCACGGCACGAATCCCGCGACCGCGAGGCTGTGCGGCGCCGTCGTGCGGGAGATCCCGGTCGGCGCCGACGGCGACGTGGATCTCGAGGCGCTGCGGGCCGCGGTGGGAGCCGGCACCGCGGGCATCATGCTCACCAATCCCTCGACGCTCGGGGTCTTCGAGCGCCGGATCCTTCAGGTCGCCGAGATCGTGCACGCCGCCGGGGGTCTTCTCTACTACGACGGCGCCAACCTCAACGCCATCGTCGGCAGGGTCCGTCCGGCCGACATGGGCTTCGACGTGGTCCACGTGAATCTGCACAAGACCTTCTCGACGCCTCACGGAGGAGGCGGCCCCGGAGCGGGAGCCATCGGCGTGGCCGAGACTCTGGCGCCCTATCTGCCCATCCCCATCGTGGGGCGGGAGGGCGAGCGCTACCGCTGGCTCACCGAGCGCGACCTGCCGCTCTCGATCGGCCGGCTGTCGGCGTTCATGGGCAATGTCGGCGTGCTGCTGCGGGCTTACGTTTACATGCGCCTCCTCGGGCGCGAGGGGCTGAGCCGGGTCGCCGAGCACGCGGCGCTCAATGCGAATTACCTGCTCGCGCGGCTCGTTCGGGCCGGGTTCGAGGCCGCCTACCCCGGGCGGCGGGCGAGCCACGAGCTCATCGTGACGCTCAGGCGCGAGGCGCGCGAGCAACGGGTGACGGCCATGGATTTCGCCAAGCGTCTGTTGGATTATGGGATGCACGCGCCGACGACGTACTTTCCGTTGCTGGTGCCCGAGTGCCTGTTGATCGAACCGACCGAGACCGAGAGCAAGGAGACCCTGGATGCTTTCGTCGCCGCCATGGTGAGCATCGAGCGCGAGGCTCGCGAGGATCCCGAGCGCGTGCGCCGCGCTCCGCATACCCTGCCCGTGCGGCGACTCGATGACGTACGGGCGGCGAAGCGGCTCGATCTCGCCTGGACGCCGGACGGCCGGACCGCGGATCCCCCGAGATGAGCGACGCTCCACGCCGCGACGCCGACGCGTCGGTGCCGTACCTTGCGGGCCGTGTGCCGGTCGCCCACGAGAAGCCCGGGGGCTTGAGGAGGATCATCCTCGCCTTCGGGGCGAGCTTTCGCGGCCTCGCGGGGGCTTATCGCAAGGGGCCGGCCTTCGGCCAGGAACTTGCGCTCGCCGTCGTCGTCATACCCCTAGGACTGTGGCTGGGTCGCACCGGAGTGGAGCGCGCCTTGCTCGTGGGCGCGGTGCTCAATATCCTGGTCGTCGAGCTCGTCAACAGCGCCATCGAGACCACCGTGGACCGGATCGGGCTCGAGCGCCATCCGCTCTCCGGGCAGGCGAAGGATATCGGCTCGGCCGCCGTGTTCACCTCGTTCGTGCTTGCGGGAGCCGTCTGGCTGCTCGTGCTGCTCGGGCGCTGAGCCCTCCCGCCACGGATCACGGGCAATGAGTATGAGACTGGCTACGTGCGCCTGCCTTCTCGTGTTGCCGGTCGTGGCGACCCGCGCGCAGACCCCGCCCTCGGCGGCCCGCAACCCGGCGGTGCAGGCCTCGAGAGCCCAGTCCTCGACGGCGCCGGTCGCGACAGGGCCGGTTGCAACAGCGCCGGTCTCGACAGGGCCAGTTGCCCCGGCGCCGGCTGCCGCGGCGCCCTCCTCGGCCACGGCGAGCGCGCCTCCCCCGTCGGGGCGCGGCCCGGTGACGCCCGAGGGCGCTCAGACGCACCAGACCCAGGCGCTCGTCAGGCAGGCCGCGGCCGCCGAGGCGAATCCCGACTGGGCCGTCACGCTCGAGCGCATCGCGAGCAGCGTGGTCGCGATCAACATCGACTCCGCGCGGGCCTTCGACACCGAATGGAACTCGACGGCCGAGGCGACCGGCTTCGTCGTGGACGCGAAGCGGGGCCTCATCCTCACCAATCGGCACGTCGTCACGCCCGGCCCCGTCACCGCCGAGGCCACCTTCCTCGATCGGGAAGTGGTGCAGCTCTACCCGGTCTACCGCGATCCGGTGCACGACTTCGGCTTCTATCGCTACGACCCGCGCAAGCTGCGCTACATCCACCCGCAGGCGCTCACCCTCTACCCCCAGGGCGCGCAGGTGGGCCGGGAAATTCGCGTCGTCGGCAACAACGCGGGCGAGCAGCTCTCGATTCTCGCCGGCACGCTCGCGCGGCTCGACCGCGAGGCTCCCGACTACGGATTCGCGAACTACAACGACTTCAACACCTTCTACTTGCAGGCCGCCTCGGGAACCTCGGGCGGCTCGTCGGGCTCGCCGGTGATCGACATCCGTGGTCGGGTGGTCGCCCTCAACGCGGGCGGCGCGACGGGCGCGGCCTCGAGCTTTTATCTGCCGCTCGGGCGCGTGCAGCGTGCCCTGCGCCTCATCGAGCAGGGCAAGCCGGTCGCGCGCGGAACGCTCGAGACCGTGTTCCTCTATACCCCGTACGACGAGCTCGAGCGCCTGGGGCTCACGCCCGGGGTCGAGGCGGCCGCCCGCAACGCCTTTCCGGCGCTCACCGGCATGCTCGTCGTGAGCGACGTGCTGCCGGGCTCGCCGGGGAGCGGAGTCCTCGCGCCCGGCGACATCCTGGTGCGCCTCAACGGCAAGCTCGTCACCCAGTTTGAGCCGCTCGAGCAGGTGCTCGACTCCTCGGTCGGCGGCGCGGTGCGGATCGAGCTCGAGCGCGGCGGAAAGCTCATCTCGGCGGTGTTGCCGGTCGATGACCTCGATGCGATCACGCCGGCCGCCTATCTCGAGTTCGGCGACGCGGTGGTGAACACGCTCTCGTACGAGCAAGCGCGCCACTTCAACGTGCCGGTCCGGGGCGTCTACGTGGCGAACCCGGGGTACGTGTTCGGCGCGGCGGACATCCCCCGCGGCGCGGTCATCACGGCGGTGCAGTCGAGCCCCGTCGCGAACATCCGCGACATGGAGAGGATCATCGAGACCCTCGGAGACGGCGATCGGGCGACCGTCCGCTATTTCACGGTCGATGAGCCGAACGGCAGCGAGCTGCGCTCGTTCCGCATGGACCGGCGCTGGTTCCCGGCGCGCTTCTGCACGCGCGACGATGCGACCGGCCTCTGGGACTGCACGGAGCTGCCGCCGGTGCCGGCATCGCGGCCGGCTGAGAGCGGCGCGACGCCGTTCCCGCACTATTCGGATCCGCGGCTCGCGCGTCTCGCCCCCTCGCTCGTGCTCGTGGACTACGACATGCCGTACTCGGTGTCGGGCGTCACCGATCACTACTACCACGGGACCGGCCTCGTCGTGGATGCCGAGCGCGGGCTCGTCGTCGTGGACCGCAACACGGTACCGGTGTCCGTCGGGGACGTGAGCATCACGTTCGCCGGCACGCTCGAGGTGCCGGGCCGCGTCGTCTACGTGAACCCGCTGCACAATCTCGCCGTGGTCGCCTACGATCCGCAGCTGATCGGCGATACTCCCGTGCGCTCGGCGAGCCTTGCGGCGGGTGATTTGCAGGTCGGGGAGAACGTCTGGGTGGTCGGCCTCAGCGGCGACAGCGAGCTGCACACCCGCGCGACGCAGATCTCGAGCATCGATCCCATCGACTTGCCGCTCTCGCGGACCATGCGGTTCCGCGACACGAACGACGAGGTCGCGGACCTCGTCAACCCGCCCCTCGACTACGACGGCGTGCTCGCCAACGAGCGCGGCGAGGTGCTCGGGCTCTGGTCGAGCTTCGCGTACGACGACGACCGCGACGAGCAGCAAACCGAGAAGGGCGTGTCGATCGATCTCGTTGCCGAGATGCTCGACCGCATTCGCACCCACCGCCCGCTGCACTCGCTCGAGGTCGAGCTGCAGCCGATCGCTCTCGCCGACGCGCGCGAGTTCGGGCTCTCCGAGGATTGGCTGCGCAAGCTCGAGCAGAGCGATGCGATCGGGCGCCAGGCGCTCGCGGCGACGCGTCTGGTGGCCGGCTCGCCCGCGGCGCGGCTGCTGCAGGAGGGCGATATCCTCCTTGCGATCGACGGCAAGGTGGTCACGCGCTTCCGCGACGTGGAGCGCGCCGTCGGCGATCGAGACAGCGTGCAGGTGACCGTCTGGCGCGCCAACGCGGCGCGGACCCTCGAGGTGCCCACGGTCAAGCTCGCCGGGGCGGACATCGACCGCATCGTCGAGTGGGCGGGCGCGACGCTGCAGGCGCCGCACCGGCCGATGAGCGCGCAGCGCGGCATTCCGCCCGTCGGGGTCTACGTCGCCTACTTCTCCTATGGCTCGCCGGCCGCGCGGTACGGCCTGTATCCGGGCCGGCGCATCGTCGAGGTCGACGGCGTCCCGACCCCGGACCTCGACGCCTTCCTGGCCGCCGTCGCGGGACGGCCCGACCGGGCCTCCGTGCGCCTGAAGACGATCACCTGGAACAACGCGGTCGAGGTGATCACGCTCAAGCTCGACAAGCACTACTGGCCGGGCTACGAGCTGCGCGACCTGCCGCAGGGATGGGTTCGCACGCCGCTCGGGTGATGCCGGGGTCCCGCCGCAATTGCGAAGCACGTCGCACCGGCCGGGCCGTGATCGCCAGCCCGACCCGCCGAGCTTGGTAAAATCCGGCGCATGGTCCGGGTTGTCCGAGCAAGTCAGGTCGAGATCGACGCCGCCGTCCAGGCCTTGCGCGACGGGGAGCTCGTCGCCTTTCCGACGGAGACGGTCTACGGATTGGGCGCCAACGCCCAGAATCCGGCCGCGGTGCGCAAGATCTTCGAGGCGAAGGGACGGCCCGCGAGCCACCCGGTGATCGTCCATCTCGACAGCCCACGGTATCTGCACCGCTGGGTGCGCGAGGTGCCGCAAATCGCGCTCACGCTCGGGGAGCGGTTCTGGCCCGGTCCTCTCACGATCGTGATGCCTCGGGCGGCGAACGTGCACGATATCGTGACCGGCGGACAGGAAACCATCGCGATCCGCGTCCCCTCCCACCCCATGGCCCAGCAGCTCCTCACCGCGTTCGGGGGCGGCATCGCGGCGCCGTCGGCCAACCGCTACGGGCGCCTGAGCCCCACGCGCGCGGACCACGTGCGCGACGAGCTCGGCGATGCGGTGCGCATCGTGCTCGATGGCGGGGAATGCCAGATCGGGCTCGAGTCCACGATCGTCTCCTGCGAGGGCTCGACGGTGCGGCTGCTGCGGCCCGGCGCCGTCACGGCCTCGCAGCTTCGGGAGGTCGTGGGGGAGCTGCTGATCGGGTCGGATGCCGAGTCGCCGCGCGTGCCGGGCAGCAGCCCATCGCACTACGCCCCCTCCACCCCCATGGCCATCGTGCCCGCCGGGGAGATCGACGCTCAGGCGGGCGCGCTGTCGCGGGGCGGCCGGCGGATCGCCGTGCTCGCGCAGCGGTTGCCGCTCAAGGCGCACAAGTACGTCACCTGGATCAACGCCGGCCGCCGCCCCGAGCAGTACGCGCAGGACCTCTACGCGAACCTGCGCACGCTCGACAAGGCCGGCTGCCACCAGATCCTCGTGCAGGACGTGCCGCACGACGAGCGCTGGGACGCCGTGCGCGACCGCCTGTTGCGCGCGGCGAGCAACGTGTCGGATAGTGACGACACCGGGGCAATGGCCGTGCTGCCCTGAGGCAGAGTCCTTGTCATCGAGCCGTTCGCGACGTCCGCGCTTCATCGATCCGTTCCATCCGGCCGAGATTCAGCGGCTGGTGCGGGAGTTCGGCTCGCCGCTGCTCATCGTGGACTGCGAGCGCGTGCGCGCGCAGCTGCGCAAGCTCCGGCGCGCGCTGCCGCGCGTCGATCTGCATTACGCGTTGAAACCCCTGCCGCACGCGGCGGTCGTGCGCACGATCATCGAGGAGGGCGGCTTTCTCGACCTCGCGACGACCGGGGAGGTTCAGCTCGCACAGCGTCTCGCGGTCGATCCGGCCCGGTGCATCCACACCCATCCGATCAAGCGCGAGGAGGACATCCGCAACGCGCTGCACTTCGGCGTGCGCACCTTCGTCGCCGACAATCCCGATGAGGTGCGCAAGTTCGAGCGCCTGCGGCGCGAGGCGCAGCTGCTGCTGCGCGTCTCCTTCCGCAGCTCGGGCGCGGTGTGCGACCTCTCGCGCAAGTTCGGCTGCGATCCGGAGGATGCGCTCGAGCTCGCGCGCCTCGCCGCCGAGCTGGCGATCGACGTGCGGGGGCTCTCCTTTCACGTCGGCTCCCAGGCGGCCGACTCCGGCAAGCACGTGGAGGCGATCGAGGCCTGCGCGCGGCTCATGGCCGCCGCGCGCCGCGAGCGGCTCGGCACGCTCGACACGCTCGACATCGGCGGGGGGTTCCCGATCGACTACATGCAGCCGGCGGCCGACATCGCGCGGTTCTGCGCGCCGATTCGCGCGGCCCTCGCGCGGCTGCCGCGCCGCGTGCGCGTCATCGCCGAGCCGGGCCGCTACATCGTCGGTCCGTCCGCGATCGGCGTCGCCTCGGTGATGGGCCGGGCGCAGCGCGAGGGGCACTGGTGGTACTACCTCGACGACGGCCTGTACGGCTCCTACAGCGGCCAGCTCTACGATCATGCGCGCTACCCCGTCGAGCCGCTGCGCAACGGCGGCGAGCGGCTGCCGGCGGTGCTCGCCGGGCCGACGTGCGACAGCATCGATGTGATCGCCGAGAACCTCATGCTGCCGAAGCTCGAGCCCGGCGACCTCATCATCGGGCGCGCGATGGGCGCGTACACCTGGGCGAGCGCCTCGGAATTCAATTTCTTCCCCCGGGCGACCGTCGTCTCGGTGAACGCGCGGCCGGACGATGCGGGCAGCGTTCAGTCGGTTCCCCTCGGCGCGGCGGGCGGCGCGTGACCGCCGGGAGGGTGCCTCCATGAGCGCCGAGCGGCACGAGACGCAGACCGCGATCCACCGCCAGGTCGCCGCGGCGCGCGCCGGCAAGGAGCCGCGCGTCGCGGCGCGGATGTTCTCGGGCTGGGTCCTGCTCGGCGAGCACCAGTTCGTGCGCGGCTACGCCCTCCTGCTGCCGGACCCGGTGGTGCCCTCCCTCAACTCGCTCAGC
>JASHTK010000147.1 GCA_030040575.1 Gammaproteobacteria bacterium | reverse complement strand
AACGGCGAGCCGATCGCGACCACCCACTGTCCCGGCCGCAGCTTGCTCACGTCCCCGAACCGCACGACCGGCAGTCCGCGGGCGTCGATCTTGATCACGGCCACGTCGGTGCGGTCGTCGATGCCGATCACCTTCGCCTGGTACTCCCGGCGGTCGACGAGCTTCACCGTCACCTCATCGGTGCCCTCCACCACATGCGCGTTCGTGAGGATGTACCCGTCCGAGCTCACGATGAACCCGGAGCCGGTCCCGCGCTGGGGCGGCTCGTTGCGCGGCTCCACGTCCGGTCCCGGAATCCCGAAGCGACGGAAGAACTGGTTGAACGGGTCGTCCGAGTCGTCGCCGTTGTCGTTGCCGTTGCCCGAGGCGGATTCGTGCTCGACGACCTGGATGTTCACCACGGCGCCGCCGTAGCGCTCGACGAGGCTCGAGAAGTCCGGCAGCTGCGTGCCCGCGCTGCAGGAGCCGCCGTCCGCTCCCGGGGGATCGCTCGCGGCGGCGAGCGGCTGGGCGCCCGTCTGCGCGCTCGAGCTGCCGGAGCAGGCCGCGACGGCGGCGCTCGCGAGGAACAGGATCGCGGCCCGGCGGGCCGACCATTGAAAGCTCATGTCATACTCCGTGGGCGCGCAGGGCTTGCCGGCCCCGCGGGACCCGGTCACTCAGTCCTCAAGCATCCGCTCGACCCGCGCCGCGGCCGGATGGGCTCCGCGGCGGTCTGCGGCCGAGCGCAGCAGCCGGCACCACCCTACCACCAACGCGAGCGTGGTGGCAGCGAGAGAAATAATCAACCAGTTTCCGCAGATCGCGTAGGGCGTGAGGCCCCGGAGAGCGGAAAATGTCGACCTCAGCACGAACGGCCGATACTGCGGCGCGCGCGCGATGACGGCGCCGTGGGGCCCGATCACCGCCGAGATCCCGTCGTTCGCGGCCCGCAGCATGTAGCGCCCGTCCTCCATGGCCCGCATGCGGGCGATCTGCAGGTGCTGCGCATGCTCGGTCGAGTGCGCGAACCAGGCGTCGTTCGTGACGTTCACCAGCGCATCGGCATCCGCGAGCAGCGGCAGCTCATAGCTGCCGTACACGTCCTCATAACAGATCGTTGTCGCGAATCGCAGACCGGCCGCGCCGAGCGGCGGCTGATCGGGCGGGCCGCGCGAGAAATCCGAGTACGGTAGGCTCATCAGCCGCAGCCAGCTGCGGATGAAGGCCGGCACCGGGAAGAACTCGGCGAAGGGCACGAGGTGGCGCTTGTCGTACCAGGCAATCCCCGGTCCGAGACTCAAGACCGAGTTGTAGTAGATGTCATCGCCGTCGGACCGCACCACGCCGATGAGCAGCGAGGAGCCGCGTTGCGCGGCGTCCTTGTAGAGGCCGAGCAGGTAGCTCGTGAGATCGTTGGCGAGATCGGGCGGGGCGGCCTCGGGCCAGAGGATGAGAGGCGTGCCGAGCGCGCTCAGCGTCAGGCGCCGATACAGCTCGAGCGTGCGGTCGCGATTCGCATCCTGCCACTTCTGATCCTCGGGAACCGCGCCTTGCACGATCGCGACGCCCACCGGCTGACCGACAGGATGCGTCCAGTCGAGCGTGCGCAGCGATGCCGCGGCGACCCAGGGCACGATCAACGCGGCGGCCGCGGCGATTCGCTCCCGCGCGCTGCCCCGCACGAGCGTCACGAGCGCTCCGGCGCCGAGCAGCAGCAGCGCGCTCACGCCGTAGAGACCGGCGAGCGGGGCGAACGCCTGGCCGAGCCAGGTGTCGGTTTGAGTGTACCCGAGCGACAGCCACGCGAATCCGGTGAGGAACCAGCCGCGCCACCACTCGAGGAGCACCCAGGCCGCGGGGATGCCCGCCATCCAGCGCAGCGCCCCGGAGGTCGGCAGCCAGCGCGCGATCGCGTAGCCCGCGAGCGCCCCGTAGGCGGCCATGATGCCGACCAGCCCACCCCAGACGAGGCTCGCCATCCAGAGCGGCGCAGCGCCGCGGTGCAGGCCGATCAACACCCAGTAGGTGCCGGCGAGGAAGGTGCCGAGATTGAACGAGAGCCCGCACCAGGCGGCCTCCCGAGGCGTCGTCCCCTGCCAGAGGGCAATCAGCGCCGCCGGCGCGAGCACCGCGAGGGGCCACCACTCGAGCGGCGCGAAGGCTGCGGCGAGGAGCGCCCCCGCCGCGGCGGCGAGCGAGTAGCGGGCGCGCGAGCTCACGCGCCGCCCGCGGCACGCTCTTCGGGCGGGATCACATCGCGCGCGCTCACCACGCGCAGCGTATCGATGCGACGCCGGTCGGCTCTCACGACCTGGAACTCGAGGCCGTCGATGGCGAGGGTCTCCCCGCGCCGCGGCAGCCGCCCGAGGCGGCTCATGACGAGCCCGGCCACGGTATCGAAGCCGTCGCCCGCGATGCGGGTTCCGAAGTACTCGTTGAACTCCTCGAGCCGCGTCATGCCGCGCACCGAGAACTGGCGCGCCTCTTCCTTGCGGATGTTCCGGTCGTCCTCGACGTCGAACTCGTCGTCGATGTCGCCGACGATCTGCTCGATCACGTCCTCGATGGTGACGAACCCCGAGACCCCGCCGTATTCGTCCACGACGATCGCCATGTGGTTGCGGTTGTGGCGGAACTCCTTGAGCAGCACGTTGAGCCGCTTCGACTCCGGCACGAACACCGCCGGGCGCATGTACTCGCGGATGTCGAACCGCTCCTCGTGGCCGGCCGTGGTGAGGCGCAGCAGATCCTTGGCGAGCAGGATCCCGACGATGTCGTCGCGGTCCTCGTCCATGACGGGAAAGCGCGAGTGGCCGGAGTCGATGACGGTCGAGAGGATGCGCGCCGGCGGATCGTCGCGCCGCACGAACACCATCTGCGCGCGCGGCACCATGATCTGGCGTACCTGCAGGTCCGAGACCTCGAGCACCCCCTCGAGCATCGAGGCGGCCTCCGAGTCGATCAGGCCGCGGTCGCTCGCCTCGCGCAGCAGCTCGGCGAGCTCCTCGCGGTCCTGCGGCTCCCCGGAGATCGACTTGAGCTTCTTGCGCAGCCAGCGTCCCGTGTTGCCTGTGCCGCCGTCCCTCTGGGCCATGCTAGAGGCTCCGGTACGGGTTCGCGAACCCGAGCCGCTTCAGCACGGCGATCTCGCGGCGCTCCATGCGCCGCGCGTCCTCCCGCCGCGCGTGATCGTAGCCGGCGAGATGCAGCGCGCCGTGCACGATGAGATGCGCCCAGTGCGCGCGCACGCTCTTGCCCTGCCGGCGCGCCTCCGCCCGCACGACCGGGGAGCAGATGACGAGGTCGCCGAGCGGCCGGCGAGCGGCGGCCGCGTCGTCCGGCCAGGCGCCCGGAGCGATGAGGAAGGACAGCACGTTCGTCGGCCGGTCGCGGCCGCGGTAGCGCGAGTTGAGCCGGC
>JASHTK010000146.1 GCA_030040575.1 Gammaproteobacteria bacterium | reverse complement strand
CTGCTGATGCCGCTCCTGATCGAGGGTCTCGCCTGGCGCGGGCTCCCGGCGCCGATCGCCGCGACCGCGCCGAGCGGGCTCTCGGTCGCGGCGACGGCCGTCTGGGTCGACGGCGTCTCCCGGCACGTGCTCGAAGGGGTGTACGCGCTCTACGCGGGGGTCTCGCTCGCGCTGCTCGGCAGACTCGCGCTCAGCATCGGGCGGATGTGCGCTGTGCGGCGGCGCGCGGTGCGCCTGGACCGGGGCTGGCTCGAGCCGAGCTGCACCGACCGTCTCGATGTGCGCCTGAGCGCGCGGCTCGCAAGTCCCGTCACCTTCGGCTCGACGATCCTGCTTCCCGCGAGTTGCCGCGGCTGGCCCGAGGCGAAGCGCCGCTCGGTCCTGTTGCACGAGCGCTCTCACGTCGAGCAGCGAGATGCCTACATTCGCTGGCTCGGGCTGCTGCACGCCGCGGTATTCTGGTTCAGTCCGCTTGCCTGGTGGCTCTCTCGGCATCTCACCGCCCTCGCCGAGCAGACGAGCGATGAGGCGGTACTGCGGGCGGGAGGCGACAGGTTGGATTATGCCTCGCTGCTGCTCGAGTTCGCGCGGGTCGGCGCGCGGCATCGGCCCGTCGCGGCGATGGCGGGCGGCGGTGTGGCGCGACGCATCGAGCGGATCGTCTCCGGCGCGCCCCTTCATTCCCGCGTCTCGGTTCGGCGGCGCGCGGTCGTGGTGAGCCTCGCGCTGCCGGTCGCGGTGCTGATCGCGAGCCTGTGGCGGCCGATCGTCGCTCGATCCGATGCGCCGCTGCCGAGCGCAGCGCTGCCCGGCGCGGCTCAACCCGGAGCCTCGCGCGCCGCCCAGGCGTCCGCGGATCCTGCGAAAATCGTCGCGTGGGTCGGCCTCGAGCGCTATTACCCGCGTCGGGCGAGGCGCGCGGGCATCGAAGGCGTCGTGAAGCTCGCCGTGAGGCTCGACCGCGCCGGCCTGCCGGCCGGCGTGACCGTGCTCTCGGAGCAACCGGCTGGCCACGGCTTTGCAGCCGCGGCGTCCAAGGCGGCGCAGTCGGCGTTTCGCTACCGCAATCCGACGGGCAGCCCGACGACGCTCGTCTTCGACGTGAAATTCGCGCTGCAGCGCTGAGCAGACTTTGCGGGCGGGCGAGCTCTCAGGTACTATACCTCGTCTTTCGAGGTATACGGGAGCCGCGCATGGGCGATGCCAGGGCCTTGCTGATGTCCGGGGTTCCCGAGCTTTTGATCCTGCGACTGCTCGCCGAGCGCGAGATGTACGGCTACGAGCTGGCACGGGCCGTTCGCACGGCCACGCACGATGCCATCTCGCTCGGTGAGGGCGTCCTGTATCCCGCGCTGCACTCCCTCGAGCTCGGCGGCCTGCTGCGGGCGCGCCGGC
Source organism: Gammaproteobacteria bacterium (assembly GCA_030040575.1). Taxonomy (GTDB): domain Bacteria; phylum Pseudomonadota; class Gammaproteobacteria; order Steroidobacterales; family Steroidobacteraceae; genus JASHUC01. The sequence continues at coordinate 9,736 of JASHTK010000146.1, read as the reverse complement.
GCCGGGCGGCGGGGCGCACGCGGGTCTACTACAGCGTGACCGCGCAAGGGCGACGGCGGCTCGCGTTCCTCGCGTCGCGTTGGCGGCGAATCGCCGCCGCCGTGGAGACGGCGCTCGCCGGGCCGCAGCATGCGTAGCCGCCGATTCTGGGCTCTGCGCGAGCGATTGCTTCGGGCCGGCGTCGCGCCGCGGGGCGTTCGCCGGGTCATCGGCGAGCTGAACGACCATTTCGACGACGTTCTCGCCGAACTCGCGGCGCAAGGGGTCAACGCGAAGGACGCCCCGGCGCAGGCGTACGCGCGTCTTGGGTCGGAGGATGTCCTCGTGAGGAGCATCCTCGCAAGACCGGAGCTGCTCTCCTGGGCTCACCGCCGTCCCGCGGTCGCCTTTGCGCTGCTGCCGGTGCCGGCATTCGCAGCGGCGTTCGTCGCTTCGATCGTCGCGTTGGTCGGGAGCGCGCATTTGGCGCGCGCGTGGTTTGCCGTGAGATTCGTCGACTCGGCGGGCTTGCAGCTGCTCACTCGATGCTTCTCGTTGTGGATCCTCTGGCTGCTTCCGACCGCCGTCTCCATGCTCTCGGCGTGGGCGGCCTGGCGGCGACGCATTGCGCTCCTTTGGCCCTCGGTCGGGATCTTGATCGTCGGCGCTCTCGGGGCGCTCACGAACTTCGGCGTGCATTGGGCCACTGCGACCTCACGCGGCGCCGTCGGGGCCGGAATCGGCTTCGGACCGGCGAACGAGCTGCCGGCGCTCGTGCGCGCCGCATCGACCCTCGCAGCGTCACTCCTGGTCTACGCGGGGTGCTGGCTCGCGAACCGGCGGGGATCGCAGCCGCCGCGAGGCGCGGGCACCGCCGTGACCCCTTGAAGGATCAGCGCCATCGGGCCCGGCGCGGCACCGCGCCTCACGACAACGTAATGCTCGAGGCGGAACGGCGCGCGGGCCGCGCGAGTCTATCGCTTTGTGGCGACGCATCTATTCATGAGAAGCTGCATTCTCCTCCTGTTCTGGGGGATGCTCGTGGCGAGCTGCTCGAGCCTTTAGATGGCGGCCGCCCGGCACGAATAGCGGGGCGCCGGTCCGGCCAGTGAGGCCGTGCTCGGGCTCGACGGACAGAGCGCGGCCTACCTGCTAGAGTGGCCCCGCGCTTTGGGAGATCCCTGATGAACCTGCCCCGAGGGAGTCGCTCGACGGCCTCCGGGTGGCCGATCGTCGCCTGTCTCACCGCGGTCTACGTCATCTGGGGCACGACGTTCTTCGCGATCAAGGTGGGGATCGAGGAGTTCCCGCCGTTTCTCCTGGTCGGCACGCGCCTCGCGGCGGCAGGCTTGCTGCTGCTCGGGTGGCAGGGGCTCAGAGGGCGCCGCCTGCCGACGCCGCGCGAGTGGAGCCACGCGGCGCTGATCGGAACGCTCCTCCTCGTGATGGGAAACGGCACGATCGCGGTCGCGGAGCACTGGATCAGCTCGGGGGCGACCGTCGCGCTCGGGAGCGTCCTGCCGCTCGCGACAGCGCTGTGGTCGGGGGTCTTCGGACGGTGGCCGCAGCGGCTCGAATGGGCCGCCATCGTGGTGGGAGGCGCCGGTGCAGCGGTCATGCTCACCGGCCGGGATCTGCAGGCGAGCCTCTTCGGCACGGTCATCATCCTCGCGGGCGTCGCGAGCTGGTCGTTTGGGACCGTGCTGTCGCGACGCATTGACGTCCCACGCGGCGCGACGGGCTTTGGCGCGGAGATGCTGTGCGCAGGCTGCATTGCGCTCGCGATCAGCGTGGTGCTCGGGGAGCGCTGGCATGTGCCGCGCGAGCCGAAGGTCTGGTGGGCGTGGGGCTACCTCGTCGTGTTCGGCTCGCTCGTCGGGTTCTCCTGCTTTCGCTATCTCCTCGAGCGCGTCTCCCCGACGCTCGCATCGACGTATGCGTACGTCAACCCGCCGGTTGCGCTCCTCGTCGGCTGGCAGCTCGGTCGGGAGTCGTTCTCCGCGAATCTGCTGATCGGCCTGCCGATCGTGCTCGCTTCGGTCGCGCTGCTCGCCTGGGCCCACTCCCGGGCGAGCAGGCCACCCGTCGCAGACGCTTCCGCACTGGAATCCGAGGTGGGCGTGGCCGGTCCCGAGTAGCGCCTCGCGTGCTCAGGCACTCGCCCGCCGCGCCCCGCGCTTGGCGCCGGCCAGCGGCTACTTGGCCGGCCGATCGGGGCTACCGGGCACCGCGGCCTCGGCGGCCTTGAACCCGGTCTTGCTGTGGGTACCGTCGCAGAAGGGCTTGTTGGTCGAGCCGCCGCAGCGGCACAGGTAGAACGGTCGCTTGGTCACGGGATACGTGGCGCCATTCCAATCGACCGCCGTCACGTCGTCGCCGGTGACGCAGTAGGGCCCGTTCTGCAGCACTTTGATGCTCGCCATGCTCATCTCCCGTCGGATCGATCCCAATAGGCACGTTATCACGCCGCCGGCCGCGAGCGCGAACCTCGCTCGGCTGCGATCGTCGCGCCGCTCATCCGGCGCTCAGGTGATCGCGGATCTCGGCGAGAAAGGCGAGATGCGCATCGGCCATCGCGAACCCCTTGTTCATCGTATCGACCGCGGCGTGCGTGCAGCCCCACTCGCGGCACCACGCGATGCGCGCGGCGACCTCCCGCGGGGTTCTGTCGAGCCGCCCGACGACCATCTCTTTGCCGAACTCGCGCGCGTCCCGACCGGCCTCGTGCAGGAAGCGCTCGACCTGCGTCCACCCGTCGACCGCCCGCTCCGTGCCGCCCGTAAAGATGAATCCGTCGCCGAGTCGGGCGGCCCTGCGGTAGACCGGCTCGGAGAAGCCGCCGAACCAGATCGGAATGCGGCGGGTGGGGCGTGGATTGATGCAGGCTCGGTCGATGTGGTCGAACTCACCGTCGAAGCTCACCAGCGGCTCGCTCCAGAGCCTACGCAGCAGCTGCACCTGCTCCTCCTCGCGCCGCCCACGGGTCTTGAAGCTCTGGCCGAGAGCCTGGTACTCGACGTGATTCCAGCCGATGCCGACCCCGAGGCGCAGGCGCCCTGCGGAGAGCAGGTCCACGTCGGCCGCTTGGCGCGCGACAAGAGCGGTCTGACGCTGCGGCAGGATCAGAATGCCCGTCACGAGCTCGATGCGCCGCGTGAGTGCGGCGAGGTGCGCAAACATCACGAGCGGGTCGTGAAACGGATGCTGCTCGGTGTAAGGCCCGGTGAGCTTCGGCTCCCGGTCGGCGTGCACCGCGCCGAGGACGTGATCGTAGGTGAGGAGGTAGTCGTAGCCGAGCGCCTCCACGGTGGTTCCGATGCGACGGACCGCCTCGGGGTCGCCGCGAAGCTCGATCTGCGGATAGACGACCCCGAGCTTCATGGTGGGCATCCCCGAGGGTGAGGCAGCAAGACGGTGGTCACGGAGATTACCGGCCGCTCGCCGCGCGCTCAACCGGCGCTCGGCCGCCTCGAGGGGCTGCTCCCGACGCCGGCGGCGAGGCCCGCCTGGCCGAAGCGCGGCTTCCCGGGGGCGCCTAAGACGCTCGACACGGCAAAAACCCCTAGTCGGACTCACAAAATTGCGGTTCCCTGAGCGACGCGGGTACTGTAGGAGGATTCCGCAACGGCGAAGTCCCGATGCCCGATTCGCGCGATGACTTGCTTGGCCGGCTCTTCTCCGAGAGCCACCGCGCCTTGCGCAGGTATGTCCGGCGCCTCGTCGGCTCGCGGGAGACCGCGGACGATGTCGTCCAGGAGGCGTTCCTCAGGACGTACCAGCATGCCGACCACGTCAAGATCCCGCGGGCTTTCCTCTTCTCCGCAGCCCGCAATCTCGCGGCCGATTCGCGCCGGCACACCCGAGCCGCGAAGACCGACCTATTGGGGGATTTCGACGCTCCCGGAGTCGTATCCTGGGGCGAGTCGCCCGAAGGGCAGGCGCTCGCGGACGAGCAGACCCGCCTGCTCAAGGACGCCGTCGAGCGGTTGACGCCCCAGTGTCGGGCTGCATTCGCGCTGAAAGTGTTTCACGCATGCTCGTACAAGGAGATCGCGCAGCGATTGGGCATCTCTCCCAAGACGGTGGAGAACCACATCGCGCGGGCTCTGCGCGAGACGCACCGTTATCTTCGGCAGCGCTACAAGTGAAGCAGGGACCGGTTCATGGCTGACGTGCACCGAATGCCGGACGCGAGCGAGGCGGAGCGGCAGGCGAGCGAGTGGATCGCGCGGCTCAATGCCGATGACGTTTCCGCGCAAGACCGCGCGCGGTTCGAGGCCTGGCAGGCCGCGCACCCGATGCATGCGCGCGCCTACGAGGCGCTCTTGGCCACGTGGGATCAATTCACGGCCGCGCGTCCGGTCGTCCGGGCCGTGTCCTTCGCGCAGTCCATGAGCCAGGCGGCATCGCCCCCGCGGCGGCGGAGATGGGTGTTCGCCGCCGCCGCGGGGGCGGCGCTTGCGGCGGTGGCGATCGGCTGGTTGCGCTCCGACCGGCTCGCGCTCGACACGACCTTCAGGACGGTGAGCGGCGAGCACGCGGCCATTTCCCTGCCGGACGGCTCCTCGCTCGATCTCAACAGCGACAGCCTCGCGCGCGTCGATTATTCGGAGCGGACGCGCGTGATCCACCTCGACCGGGGCGAGGCGTTCTTCAGGGTGGCGCACGATGTTCATCGGCCCTTCTGGGTGGTCGGAGGCGGCTCGTGGGTGCGGGCAGTCGGAACGGAGTTCGACGTCTATCTGCGCCCCGTCGATGTGCAAGTGACGGTGAGCGAGGGCACGGTCAAGGTGGGCGCCGTCGGCTCCCTCGCCGACGGCGTTCCCTCGGACGAAGTGCTGCGGCGAGCCGCGGTGTGGGTCCTCACCGCCGGGGAGCAAGCCGATCTCAGCGGCGCAGAGACTGCGATGAGACTGCTCTCGCCCGTGGCGCTCGCGCGATCGATATCGTGGCGGGACGGCACCCTTTATTTCGAGAATCAGCCCTTGAGCGATGTGATCGAGGAGCTCGGCCGCTACACGCCGCTGCAGGTCGTCGTGAGCGATGAGGCGCTCCGCCGCCTGCCCGTCGGCGGCACCTTCCAAGCGAGTCCGCAGGGCACCGAAGCGCTGCTGCAGATGCTGCAGCAGGGATTCGGCTTGACGATCCGTCGCGAGGGGGACCGGGTGTACATCGAAGTGCCACGGAGCAAGCCGTCCGGCTGATCCGCGCCGGGCGGCGCCGCTTCGGGGGGAAGCGACCCGGATCGAAGATCGATTAGGGGTTTCGGCGCCCCCGGGAGTCGTAGTCCGTAGCCTCTCGCCAGAGAGGCGCGACAACGCTCGACTCCGGGGGACGCTCATGAAGGGGATCCATAACCGACCGGCGGAATCGGTCCGCTGCAGATCACTGATGGTAGCGTGGAGAGTGTTCTTCTGTGCCGCGGGGGTGGCTCTCGCCGCGCCTGCGATGGCCATCGCGGACTCTGCGCGATTCAACATTCCGGCGCAGCCCCTCCCGGTCGCCCTCAAGGCGTTCGCCGTGCGGGCTCACATGCAGCTGCTCTATCAGTACGATGCGGTGAAGGGCGCGCGCGGCAACCAGGTGGTCGGGGACCTCGAGACGCACGCCGCGCTGCTGCGGCTGCTGCGCAACACCGGTCTCGAGGCCGTCTACAGCTCCGATTCGGCGGCGACGATCCGGCGGGTCCGCGCCGATACATCGCCGCCTTCGCTCGAGCAGATTGAGGGCGATGACCCGGTGCTGCTCGCGCAGGCGCAATCGCCCGCGCCGGCTCAATCGAATCCGCCCGCAGCCGAGCCGGCCGCGCAACCACCGCCCCCGATCGAGGAGGTGACGGTCACCGGGTCGCGGGTGAGCTTGCTCCCGGGGATGTCGACCCCGACGCCCGTCACCTCGGTTCCCGTGGACGAGCTGCTTTCCACTCAGCCCCAGTCGATCGTCCAGGGGCTCGCTCAGCTTCCCTCGCTCACCGACTCCACCACGCCGAAATCGATCGGTGGCTCCACCACCCTCGGCGAGGGCAGCTTCATGAACCTGAGGAACCTCGGCGCCGCGGAGACCTTGGTGCTGCTCGACGGCAACCGCTTGACGCCGAACAACATCCAAAACGATGTTGACGTGAGCATGATCCCGCAGGCCCTGGTCTCCCGAGTGGACGTGGTGACGGGCGGCGCCTCGGCGGCGTATGGCTCCGATGCCGTGGCAGGCGTCACCAACTTCATCCTCAACACCCGCTTCACGGGCTTCAAGGTGGACGCAGGCACCGGCCGCTCGTCGGTTGGCGACGGCGGCTCGGACAAGCTGTCGCTCGCGTGGGGCGCGCCTTTCGCGGACGACCGCTTGCACGTCATCGCATCGTTCGACTGGCTGCACTCCCAGGCAGCCGATGCGGCGAACCGTCCCTGGGCGAACAATCACTGCGCGGTCGTCAATGTTCCGGGAGTCACGACCGCCACGGAATCCCCGAGCAATCCCCTCACCGAGTTTGCGTGCAACGTCACCGCCCCGAATGCCGCCTACGGCGGCGCGATCTACAGCGGACCGCTGACGACGCCCACGGAGGGCATCAGCTTCGGCCAGGGCGGGGTCCCTGAGCCCTTCATCTACGGTGGGCTGCACACCACAAACTTCCAAGTCGGCGGCACGGGCGATCCGGCGTATTTGGATGACGACGTGAATTTCATCGCTCCGCTCGATACCAAGGTGGGCTTTACCCACGTCGAATTCGACGTCACGGACAGCATCCAGGCGTGGACCCAGCTCACCGCGAGCCGCAGCGCGTCCGAGTACTCCCAGACGCCGCCCTTTCTCGACGGGACCCGCCCCGTCACCATCTACAGCGGCAACCCGTACATTCCGGCATCGATTCAGTCACAGATGACAACGCTCGGCGTCTCGAGCTTTCAGCTCGGCCTGGTGCCCATATCCTGGGGCAACGTCGAGGCCGACAGCCATGAGGAGGCTTACGACGCGCTCGCGGGGCTCAAGGGCAAATTCGCCGAAGGCTGGACCTGGCAGGTGCACGTCGAGCACGGGCGCACGCAGTGGGAAATGTCGATGCCCGGAAATCTGGATCTATTGAATCTGTACCGTGCGGCCGATGCGGTGCTCGCCCCGAACGGCACGGTCGTTTGCGAGAGCGCCCTCGTCAATCCGGCGGCCTACGGCAACTGTGTGCCGATCGATCTGTTCGGTCCGGGCGCGGCCTCGCCCCAGGCACTCGCCTACATTCACGGCAACGGCGCGCAGCTCAGCGATACCAACGTGATGGTCCAGGATGACGCCACGGCGAGCGTCAACGCGGCGCCCTTCTCGCTCTGGGCGGGCCCTGTCTCCTCCTCCGCCGGCGTCGAGTGGCGGCGGCTCTCGGGCGTGCAGACCTCCGATCCGATCTCCCAGGAGTATCCCGCGGACTATACGGATGTCCGCGGCGTCCCGGCCGCGGTGGCGAACCAGCTCGGCGGCTGGCTCACGACGAACCCCCAGCCGTACAGCGGGTCGTACGATGTCACGGAGGGGTTCCTCGAGTTCCTGGTCCCCGTGGCGCGGGATCTCCCGTTTGCCAAGGAGATCGACCTCAACGCGGCCGGCCGAGTCACCGATTACTCCCAGAGCGGCCGGGTGGAGACCTGGAAGGTCGGCGTGACCTGGCGGCCGATCGAGGATGTGCTGTTCCGAGCGACCGAGTCGCGCGACATCCGCGCGCCGAACATCGCGAACCTCTATCAAGGCATCACCACGGGGCCGGTCACGGTCACCGATCCGTTCATGGACGGCGCCTCCTTCGCCATCAAATCGGCGACCCTCGGCAATCCGAAGCTGGTGCCCGAGCGGGCCACCACCTCCACGGTGGGCGTCACGTATCAACCCTCGTGGTTTAGCGGGTTCGGCATCTCGGTCGACTATTACAACATCCAGATCAAGCACGTGATGGCCGAGTACACCGCCCAGCAGGAATTGAACTACTGCTACGAGGGCGACACCACCTTGTGCCAGTACATCCTGCGCGACTCGACCGGCACGCTCTACCTGATCGAGACCCCGGTGTTGAATCTGAACAACGCCCAGACGAGCGGCCTCGACATCGACGCGAACTACCACACCGGCGTCGCGGGCGGGGAATTCACCGCGCGACTGATCGGCACGAAGCTCTTCCAGCAGTCGACGACCGCGGTAGCGCCGACCGGAGACATCGTGAGCAATTACGCGGGCGACCTCGCATACGGGAGCCCGAAGTGGCTGCTCAATCTGATCACGAGCTACGACCGCGGGCCGTTCGGCTTCGATCTGAGCGGCCGGTTCATCAGCAGCGGCGAGTACAACACGACCTACCTGCCCGGCGAGCTCGCTCCGGCGGATCAGAGTTTGCCGAGCAACTTCACTCTCAACACCGGCATTCGCTATACGCTGAAGTCCGTGCCGGGGGCTCCGGAGCTTTACTTCACCATCACGAACCTCCTCAACAAGGCTCCGCCGATCATCCCGGGCACGGCGCTCACCGGATTCGACACCAACGCCGAGCTCTACGACACGATGGGCCGCTACTTCTTCGGCGGTGTCCGCCTGGAGTTCTAGGGAGCCGCGCGGCGACAGCCGGGGTACGCGCCGGACGGCATCACATTTGCTTGGGGGAGATGCACTATGAAGACCGGATTGCAGTTAGTTCAAGCGCGCTGGGCCCTCATCGCCCTGATCGCCTGCGGGAGCGCGGCGTACGCTGTGCCATCCGCGGCCGACACGGACGCGGCCGCAGCGCGATGCGACAGGCAGTGCCTGATCGGGTTCGCCAACGACTATCTCGATGCGCTCGTCAAGCACGACCCCTCCGGCCTGCCGCTCGCCGCGCGGTACAAGTTCACCGAGAACGGGCAGCGCCTGAAGCTCGGCGAGGGGCTCTGGCACCAGGCGGGCGACATTCAGTACCGGCAATACCTCGCGGACCCGGGCCGGGGCGAGGTGGTCTTCTACGGGGCGCTCGAGGAGAGCGATCTGCCGACGCTGCTCATGCTGCGGCTGCGGGTCGTGCACCGGCAGATCAGCGAGATCGAGACCATCGTGGTACGCTTCGACAGCGGCCTTGACACGAGGATCGCAACGCTCAATTCGAGTCAGCCCGTGATCGATTCGATTCTTCCGCAGAGCGAGCGCTCCTCGAGGCAGACCCTTCAGACCATCGCGAACGACTATCTCGATGGACTGCAGGATCATCCGCCGAGGCCGTTCCCGATGACCGAGGATTGCGGCCGGACGGAGGATGGGCGGATGACGAGCCACCCGGCGAGCGTCTCCCTGCCCGGTCGGCCTGCGGGTTGCGACCTCGACTCCCCGATCTTCGCCTACATGACATCGCTCCACGATCGCCGCTTCTTCGTCACGGACGTCGAGCGGGGCCAGGCCTTCGTGATCGCGGTCATGGACTGCCCGGGGACGCTGAAGACCGTCGAGATCGACGGTAAAACCGTGCTCCGGGATCCCGGGGCGCGCAGGCCGCGCGAGGTGCTTCTCGGGGTGGTGTTCAAGGTGATCGGCGGCAAGCTCCGCTGGCTTCAGGCATTTCACGTCACGAACTTGCCGTTCGGAAGCCGTTCTGGGTGGTGAGTAAGCTCCACGACACGGAGGAGAGCGTCAGCCGGCGGGGATTCCTCAAGGCGGCGACGGCGAGCGCGGCGGCGGCGACCGTCGCCGCAACGACCGCCGCCGGAGCGGCCGCGCAGCACGCCGCGGCCGATCCGCCGGCTGCGGTGGCTTCTCGCGA
>JASHTK010000145.1 GCA_030040575.1 Gammaproteobacteria bacterium | reverse complement strand
TGCCGCGTTCAAGGCCATCGAGACGGCGACCGGCGTGAGCGTGGCGCTCAGGAAGTTCGAGCTGCACGGCGTGACGGGGGGCGAGGACGCGCAGGGCGAGGCGATCGTGTACGTGGAGTACAACCGACGCACCTACCGCGGCTCGAGCGTCAGCACCAACATCATCGAGTCGAGCACGCAGGCGTTTCTCGAGGTGGTGAACCGCATCGAGCTGGCGCAGCGCGCCGGCGCGCGACCGGGCGAGGGCGAGCCGCGCGAAGCGGCGAGCGCGGCGCGCGGGGCCGTGTGAATCGGCGAGCGCCGCGATGAGGACGATGTTCCAGAAGATCTGGGAGCGGCACGAGGTGGTCGCGGAGACGGCGGACACGCCGGCCGTGCTGTACGTCGATCTGCACCTCATCCACGAGGTCACCTCGCCCCAGGCCTTCGCCGAGCTCGCCGCGCGGGGCCTGCCCGTGCGGCGCACGGACCGCACGCTCGGGACCCTCGATCACTCGACGCCGACGCGCACCGAGCAGGTCTTCGGGGGCGCGCCGATCGCGATCGAGTCGGCGGCGAGACAGGTGCGGGCGCTCGAGGCGAACAGCGCCGCCTTCGGCGTCGAGCTGCTCGGCTTGCGCAGCGCGCAGCGCGGCATCGTTCACGTCATCGGTCCGGAGCTCGGGCTCACCCAGCCCGGCACGACCATCGTCTGCGGGGACAGCCACACGAGCACGCACGGGGCGTTCGGGGCGCTCGCCTTCGGCATCGGGACCACCGAGGTGGGCCACGTGCTCGCGACGCAATGTCTGCTGCAGCGCCGGCCGCGCACGCTCGGCATCGAGGTGAGCGGACGGCTCGCCGCGGGCGTCACGGCGAAGGATCTGATCCTCGCGATCATCGGCCGGATCGGGGTCGCGGGCGGCACGGGCCATGTCATCGAGTACCACGGGGAGACGATCCGGGCGCTCGACATGGACGAGCGCATGACCGTCTGCAACATGTCGATCGAGGCCGGCGCGCGCGCCGGGATGATCGCGCCGGATGAGACGACCTACGCGTATCTGCGCCGGCGCGCCCGTGCGCCGCAGGGCGCCGACTGGGAGCGCTCGCTCGAGGCCTGGCGCGAGCTGCCGACCGACCCCGGGGCGCGATTCGACCGGGAGGTCGCATTCGATGCGAGCCCCGTCGAGCCGATGATCACCTACGGCACCAACCCCGGCATGGCGATTCCGATCAGCGGTCGCGTGCCCGCGCGGGGCGACGATCCGGTCCTCGCGCGGGCGCTCGCGTACATGGGGCTCGAGGGCGGCGAGCCGCTGCGCGATCGGCCGGTGAACGTCGTCTTTCTCGGCAGCTGCACCAACTCGCGCCTGTCGGATCTGCGCGGCGCCGCGCGCGTGCTGCGCGGGCGCAAGCTCGCTCGCGGAGTGCGCATGCTCGTCGTGCCCGGCTCGCAGCAGGTCAAGGCGGCCGCCGAGGCCGAGGGGCTGCACCGGATCTTCCTCGAGGCGGGCGCGGAGTGGCGCGAGTCCGGCTGCTCCATGTGCATCGGCATGAACGGGGACACCGTCGCGCGCGGGGAGTACTCGGTGAGCACCAGCAACCGCAACTTCGAGTGGCGCCAGGGGGCGGGCAGCCGGACCCTGCTCGCAAGCCCGCTCACGGCCGCCGCCTGCGCGGTGCGCGGCCGCATCACCGATCCGCGCGAGCTGCTGTAGGTCCCCCATGGAGCCGGTCAAGACCCTGCGCTCGCGCACCGTGGTGCTCGCGGCCTCCCACATCGACACCGACCAGATCATCCCGGCGCGCTTTCTGACGACGACGACCCGCGCGGGCCTCGGGCGGCAGCTGTTCACGGACTGGCGCTACGGGCCGGACGGGGCGCCGCGGCCGGACTTCGCGCTCAACCGCCCCGAAGCGGCGGGCTGCGCGATCCTCGTCGCCGGACGCAATTTCGGCTGCGGCTCCTCGCGCGAGCACGCGCCGTGGGCGCTCGTCGATTACGGCTTCCGGGCGGTCGTGAGCACCGAGATCGCCGATATCTTCCGCAGCAACGCCCTGAAGAACGGGCTGCTGCCCGTCGTCGTAGACGAGGCGACGGGCCGCTGGCTGATCGAGCATCCGGGTGTCGAGGTGACCGTGGACGTGGAGACCACGACCCTCACCTTGCCGAGCGGCGCGCGCGCGCGCTTCCCGCTCGAGCCCTTCGCCCGGTACTGCTTGCTGAACGGCGTCGATGAGCTCGGATTTCTCCTCGTGCAGCTGCCGCGAATCGAGGCCTACGAGCGGCGCAAGACCGCGGTGTCATGAGGGCGAGGATCGCGGTGCTGCCGGGCGATGGCATCGGCCCGGAAGTCGTCGCGGAGGCCCTGCGCTGCCTGCGCGCCCTCGCCGGCTCGTTCGGCCACACCCTCGAGCTCGAGGAGCTGCCGTTCGGCGGCGCGGCGATCGACGCCTGCGGCGAGCCGCTGCCCGCGGGCACGCTCGAGGCCTGTCTTGCGGCCGATGCGGTGCTGCTCGGAGCGATCGGCGGCCCGCGCTGGTCGCACCCGAGCGCGAAGGTGCGCCCCGAGCAGGGCTTGCTCGGGCTTCGCAAGGCGCTCGGGGTGTACGCGAACCTGCGCCCGGTGCGTGTCCATCCCGCGCTCCTCGAGGCCTCGACGATCAAGCCCGACGTGCTCACCGGCGTGGACCTCGTCTTCGTCCGCGAGCTGACCGGCGGCATCTACTTCGGCGCGAAGACGCGCGAGGCGGCGAGCGCCTCGGACCTCTGCGTCTACAGCGTTCCGGAGATCGAGCGCATCACGCGCGCGGCGGCGCGGCTCGCGCGCGGACGCCGCCGCAGGCTCACCTCGATCGACAAGTCGAACGTGCTCGAGACCTCGAGGCTGTGGCGCGAGGTCTGCGAGCGGGTGATGCGCGCCGAGTTCCCCGACGTGACGCTCGAGCACATGCTGGTCGATGCGGCCGCCATGCATCTCATCCGCCGGCCGCGCGACTTTGACGTGCTCGTGACCGAGAACATGTTCGGCGACATCCTGACGGACGAGGCCTCGATGCTCGCCGGATCGCTCGGCCTGCTGCCCTCGGCCTCCCTCGGCGAGGGCGCGCGGGGCCTGTACGAGCCGATTCACGGCTCGGCGCCCGACATCGCGGGCCGGGGGATCGCGAACCCCTACGGGACTCTTCTCAGCGTCGCGATGCTGCTGCGCCACTCGCTCGCGCTGCCGCGGGAGGCGCAAGTGCTCGAGTCAGCCGTGAGCCGCGCGATCGAGGGCGGAGCGCGAACGCCCGATATCGCAGGTCCCGGGCGCGCCTGCACGACGCGCGAGGCGGGCGAGGCGGTGCTCGAGGCCCTCGCGGCGCCCGCTTGAGGGGTGCCACCGGGGGTCAGCGCTCGGCGATCCTCAGCCGCGAGGACCCGACCGCGCGGCGCGCACGCTCGAGGCCTGCGGCGAGATCGGTGCGCAAGTCCTCGAGCGCCTCGATGCCGATCGACAGTCGGATGAGCCCGTCCACCAGTCCCGCCTTGCGCCGCGCGTCGGGATCCATCGCCGCGTGAGTCATCGTCGCCGGATGGGAGATGAGGCTCTCGACGCCCCCGAGCGATTCGGCGAGCGAGAAGCACTCGAGCCCCGAGGCGAAGGCCCGCACGGCGTCCTGCCCGCCGGCAAGCTCCACGGTGACGACGGCGCCGAAGCCGTGCTGCTGGCGCCGGGCGAGCTCGTGACCCGGGTGCGTCGCAAGCCCCGGGTAGTAGACCCGCTCGACGCCGGGCTGCCCCTGCAGCCACTCGGCGAGCTGCAGCGCGTTGTGCGCGTGCTGCTCGAGGCGCGCATGCAGCGTGCGCAGGCCGCGCAGCGTCATGAAGCTGTCGAAGGGAGCGCCCGTCAGCCCCAGGCAGTTCGCCCACCAGAGCAGCTGCTCGTGGTGCTCCCGCGTGCGCGCGACCACGGCGCCGCCGACCACGTCGCTGTGGCCGTTTAAGTACTTCGTCGTCGAGTGCACGACGAGGTCCGCGCCGAGCTCGAGCGGGCGCTGCCACAGCGGCGAGAGAAAGGTGTTGTCCACCACGACGAGCGCGCCGCTCCCGCGGCCGAGCGCCGCGAAGCGCTCGATGTCGGTGATCCGCAGGAGCGGGTTGCTCGGCGTCTCGATCCACAGCAGCGCGACCGGCGCCGCTGCGAGCGCGGCGCGCACGGCCGCCTCGTCGGCGAAGTCGAGGAAGTCCACCCGCAGCTCCCCGCGTCGCTGCCAGGCCTCAAAGAGCCGGTAGGTCCCGCCGTAGCAATCGTGCGGGGCGAGGATGCGCGCTCCGGCGGGCAGCAGGTACCCGATGAGGGTGATCGCCGCCATCCCGGTCGCCGTGACGACGCCGCCCGCGCCGCGCTCGAGCTCGGCCAAGGCCTGCGCGAGCAGATCGCGCGTCGGGTTGCCCGAGCGGGTGTAATCGTAGGCGCGCTTCTCGCCGAAGGCGCGAAAGGCGAACGTCGAGGAGAGATGAATCGGCGGCACGACGGCACCGGTCTGCTCATCGCTCACGAGGCCCGCCCGCACGGCCTGCGTGATCGGATCGGGCTTCTCGCTCACCGCTCGGCCTCCAGCGCCCCGCGGAACACGGCTCGCAGCGCCTCGGTCTCCTTGAGGAAGGCGTCGTGACCGTACACGGAGGAGAGCTCGTGCAGCCGCCCGGCCGGCAACCTTGCGACCATCGCCCGCACGTCCGCGAGCGGCACGAGCTGGTCCTCGCGGACCGCGACGGCGCTCGTCGGGACGAAGATCCGCGTCGCATCGACGCGGTGCAGGTCGATCGATTCGGAGAGACAGAGGAAGGACTCCGGGCGGTAGCGGGCCGCGTAATCGCGGCCGCGGGCCATGAGGTAGCGCTCGACCGGAAAGACGAGCGCGCCGCCCTCCCGGGTGGGCGCGCCCGCAAAGCGGGCCGCGAACTCCTCGCTGCTGCGGTAGGTCGTCATCGCGAGCGCGCGCGCGAGCTCGATCGCCGCGGCGGGGCGGCCGCTCTCGATGCCAAAGCGCACCATCCGGCGCTGGATGCTCCGCCAGGCCGTCGCGAGCGGATGCGCCCGGTCGGCCGCGCCGATGACGAGCAGATGGCCGACCCGCTCCGGATACAGCTCGCCGAAGGCGAGCGCCACCATGCCCCCGTACGAGCCTCCCGCGATCGCCTTCAGGGCCTTGATGCCGAGATGGTTGAGCAGGCGCAACAGCGCCTCGGCCTGATCGTAGCTCGAGAGGCTCGGGAACTCGGCGGTGGGCGCGGGAGCCGACTCGCCGCTGCCGCCGAGGAAGTCGAAGCTCAGGATCCGGAAGCGCTCCGAATCGAGCGGCCGGCCGGCCCCGGCGATCTCGGTCCACCAGCTCTCGCGGGAGTCCTCCGTGCCGCAGACGCGCCGGTGCGCGGAGATGCCGCCGAGCGCGCAGACGACGGGCGCCGCGGCGGGCCCGATCAGGCGCCAGGCGATGCGCACGCCGCTCAAGCGGCCGCCGTGGTAGAGCGCGACCTCGCCCGGGATCTCGAGCACGCCCTCGCGCAGCGGGCACTCGCGCGCCTGCGCGGCGTGCTCGCCGATTCGCTGCGGGGTCGCAAGAGGCTCGACATGAGACATACCGGTGCTCCGCGCCAGGGCTCGCCGCTCATCGCTACCCCTGCAGAGCACCCGCATCGCTCGAGGCGGGTTGGCCGCGCCCATCGTCCGCCCGGCGTGATGCGCCGAGCAGAGGCTGCGCTGACCGCTCATCTGCCGCCCCGCCGCAGCGGGTCGCAGGAGTTGGCACCTTGTCCAAGCTGGTTGGGCTTGGCGGTTGCCCCGGCGTCGAAGGGCCTTTCCCTCAGCCGGTCTCGATGAGTGGGGCGGCAGTCTAGGCCCCGACTCTCGTACCGTCAAGGCGGCGCTGCCTCGGCGGCGCGCCCGTGCCGCCCGCGGCGCGGCTCGCTGCG
>JASHTK010000144.1 GCA_030040575.1 Gammaproteobacteria bacterium | reverse complement strand
GTCGTCGCGCTCGATGCGATGGACATGCCGGCCGAGGACAAGAGAAAGTTCTTCCAGCGCAACGCGGAGCGCGCGTTCAAGCTCGCCTGAGCGCCGCCCTCACCTGAGCGCCGCCCTTACCTGAGCGCCGCCCTCACCCGACCGCGTCCCTCGCCTCTCGCCCTCAGCCGCTCGTCCGATCGGTCCCCGAGCCGTCGCCGACCGGCCTGCACACCAGGGGAAAGTGGTGCGCCACGGCTTCGGCGGTGATGCGCGCGGCGATTCGCTCGGCGTCGGCGAGCGAGGGTGTCGCGATCAACGCACCGCCCCGCCGGTGAACGGCGAGCATCGTGCGGGTCGCATCCTCGAACGTGAGGCCGAGGTGGTCGCGCAGGACGCCCACCACGAATTCCATGGACGTGCTGTCGTCGTTCAGGATCTCGATTCCCTGCGTGAAGCCCGGCGGCACGAAATCCGGGAGGGAGAGCAACGATGTGCCGGGCGGCAGCACGGGCGAGGCCGGCAGGCGGCTGCGCCATTCGGCCCGGGCCGCATCGATGTCGTCGGCGTCGTGGACCCGAACCATCAGCGTGCCGTTGGTGTGGCATCCCGTGCGCACGGGGATGATGCCCATGTACGTGCGATGGCCGGTGTCATGGAGCTCCATGCCGAGTTGGCCAGCGCGCATCACGGGGGTGAGCTCGACCGTCCGCGTCGTGCCGTCCGAGAGCGTCACGGTCTTGACGTACCGCTCGGAGAATTCCTCCGCATCGACGAGCTCCCCCTGAATCTCGTAGAGGGACACCCAGAAGCGCTTCTTCGCGAGGTCAAGGGGATCGGAGCTCATGAGTCCCTCCCGGTCGTGTGAGAGCCGACCTGCCCTCCCCGCATTTTCTGCCGCTCGGCCCGCGGATGTCGACCCCGGGTCACGAGCCGCACCCGTCCCCGATCCGGTGTTCGCAGTCCCGCAGCCGAGCGTGTGCAGAAGCACCGCAAGGCGACGCCTGCCGCGCTCTTGAGGCTGGCGGTGAAGCCGAATGAGCGCAACGGGCTCCGGGAAGAGAGCAGTCTCATGGTCGACACGATCGCGACCGTCGCCAAGGCAAAGGTCGGCAAGCAGATCGGGCGCCTCGATGCCCGGGACGTCGTGCGGCTGAATCGCGCCGTGATGGTGTTCCTCGGGGTTGCGGGAGCGAGCTCCGAGGACTGATCCGCGCCGGCTACAGGTGCGGCAGCCACGCATCGATCACGGCGCAGCGCCCCTCCTCGCGCACGGCGCGCAGCGCGCGCTCGAGCGCGGAGTCGAGCTCCTCGGCCGTGCGCACCATGAGCGCGAGCGCGCCGCCGGCGGCCGCGGCGATGCCGGCGTAATCGGGCGAGGGATCGAAGCTCACGTCGAGATCCTCGGCGCGCGCGCGGCTGCCGTGCCCGTCCGGGTGCACGCCGAGCATCGAGAGCTTCGGCGCGCGCCAGCCCCGGTTGTTGTAGATCACCTGCAGGAACGGGGTGCGATAGCGCCGCGCCATCCAGTGCACGGTCGCGGGCACCGAGAACAGGTACGAGCCATCGCCCGTGAGCGCGACGATGAGCTCAGCGGGCCGCGCGAGCTTCGCGCCCACCGCCGCCCCGCCGTTCCAGCCGAGCGAGCCGCCGCCCTGCGTGAACAGAGTGCCCGGCCGCACGCGGCCCGCGTGATTCGCGATGACGTGGAAGTTCGTGACGCCTTCGCTGAGCACGATCGCCTCCTCGCCGATCGCGCGGCGGATGCGCGCCGTCAGGAACTCCGCCGTCAGCCCCTCCTCCGGCGGCCGCTCCTGCTGCTCGAGCTCGCGGCGCCACTCGGCGTGGCGCCGCGCGTAGTGCGCCGCCCGCTCCCGCACCGCCGCCGCATCGAGCGGCAGCGAGTCGAGCTCGCGATGGATCTGCCGCAGCGCGAGCGCCGCGTCCGCACGGAACACATGGCGCGCGTGGATGTACCAGAGCGGCATCTGCTGCTTGAGCGGGTCGCAGTCGATGTGCAGGATCCGCGCGCTCGCGCTCGGCCGGTTGATCTGCGGGATCCACGGCACGTCGCTGTCGATGACGAGGATCGTGTCCGCCTCGGCGAGCGCGGGGTTCTGGCGCTTCTCGTTCCACTGGCTGCCCTGGTAGAGCGGGTCGCCCGGCGGGAAATTCACCGCGCTCGGGACCGAGTCGAGCACGCCTGCCCCGATCCGGTTGGCGAGGCGCGTGAGCTCCGCGACGGCCGCGGGATGGCGCCCGGCGTACGTGGTGACGATGAGCGGGCGCCGCGCGCCCGCGAGCGCCTGCGCGACGAGCGCCGCATCCTCGGGCGCGAGCGCACCGGAGGAGATGGGGGGCCAGGCGCTCGGATCGATGCTCACCGGCTGCGCCTCGGCCTCGAGCACCTCGCGCACGGCGGTGAGATAGACCGGGCCCTGCGGCTCGCTGCGGGCGAACTGCAGCGCTCGGTGGACGATCTGCTTCGCGTTCGCCCCGAGGCGGATCTCGTGGTCGTAGCGCATGTAGCCGCGCACGATGCCGCGCTGGTCGAACACGTCCTGCAGCCAGTGGATGAACTCGTTGCGGCTGCCGCGCGCCTCGCCCTCGAGCGTCGCGGGCGACATCCCCGCGATGATGAGCACCGGCGCGCGTCCCTTCGCGGCGTTGTGCACGGCACCGCCGAGCTGCTGCGTGCCGCACTCCACGTGCACGAGCACCGCCTGGGCCCGGCCGCTCACCTGCGCGAAGCCGTGGGCCGCGGAGAGCGCCACCATCTCGTTCGGGCAGGTGATCAGCGCCGGGAAGGCGTCCCGCCGGCCGCTCGCGCGCGCCTCCGCGAGCGCCTCGAGAAAGCCGCTGTGATCGCTGCCGAGGTTCGCAAAGACGAACTGCATGCCCGCCTCGTGCAGGGCCTCGAGGATGGCGGTGCTGGTCGTGTACACGGCCTCGCGACCCCTAGCTCCACTGCTCGGTGCGGGCGACGCTGCGCGCGTAGGGGCGGATCCCGAGCCACAAGAGCGCCACGGAGAGCGGACCTAAGACGGCCGCGGTGAGCAGGATCGACTCGCCGATCTTCGCCTCCGAGCCGACCACGTAATCGGTCACCAGACCGACGACGAGCGGCGCGATGCCCGAGCCGAAGACGTTGAAGATGAACAGGAACAGCGCGGTCACCTGGCCGCGCATCTCGTTCGGCGTGATGATCTGCAGCGCGGCGTTCTGCGGCCCCGGACCGAACCCCGCGACGAGGTACGTCGCGGCCATCACCACCATCGCCCAGGTGCCGTTCGGCATCAGCGGCAGGAGGATCGCGAGCGGCACGAACAGCGTCACGCTGAGCGTCGTCACGAGCAGGTAGGCGCTGCGGAATCCGCGCCGCCCGAGCCACTCCCCGATGAGGCTCCCGGGAATGAGGCCGATCGGCCAGAGCACTAGGAACAGCGTGCCGCTGAGGTAGGCGTAGTGCGGGATGGTCCACCCGTAAGTGCGCACGAAGAAGGTCGGCCCCCAGTTCATGATGCCGAACGTGACGACCGACTCGAACGCGAGGCCGAGGAACATGGACGCGTACGCGCCCCAGTTCTGGGCCATGTAGCGCAGCACCTCGCGCACGGGAATCGCGCGCCGCTTGGCCGCCGCCGCGCCCGACGCGCGCATGCGCCCGCGCCGCGCGGGCTCGATCATGGTCGTCGCGAGCCACGCGATGATCAATCCGGGCAAGCCCACCGCGAAGAACGTGAGCTGCCAGCCGTGCACCTCCCCGAGCACCGGGATCGAGTACGCGCGCGTGCCCGAGAGCCACGAGACGATCGCGCCGGTGAGGATGGTCGCGAGCCCGTTGCCCGCGACGAAGCCGAATTGCATCACCGAGATGGCCCGCGCGAGGCGGTTCGGCGGGAACATGTCCGCCATCATCGAGTAGGTCGCCGGGCCATTGCCCGCCTCGCCCACCCCGTCGCCGACGCGGCACATGAGGAGGAACCAGAAGTTGCGCGTGAGCCCACACGCCGCGGTCATGAGGCTCCAGGCCCCGATGCTGAACGCGATGATCGCGCGGCGGCTGCGGCTGTCCACGAGGCGCGCGATCGGCAGGCCGAGGAACAGGTAGAAGAGGATGAAGGCCGGCCCCATGAGGAGCCCGACGAGCGTGTCGCTCAAGTGCAGGTCGTGCTTGATCGGCGCGACGAGGAGCGGGAGCACGCCTCGATCGAGGAACAGGAACGTGAGCCCGATCGCGAAGATGCTGACCGCGTACCATGCCTGGCGGGGAGTCGGCCAGGGCTGCTCGGCGGCGCCCGACTCCGCTGCCGCCCCCGCCACGAGCCCCGAGCTTGTTTGAATCGGCGCTGACATTCCGACCCTCCCGCGACCGCGAGTCGCTACCAGATTCGCATCATTCGAGCGCCTCGGCCGGCACCCAGTTGCCATGCACGCCGACCCGCAGCCGCAGCGGGACC
>JASHTK010000143.1 GCA_030040575.1 Gammaproteobacteria bacterium | reverse complement strand
GGCCTCGCCGCGGTTTCCTGCGGCTTCGCCGCCGAGCCCACCGGCTTGCCCGCGGCCTTCGGCGCTGCGCCCGCGGCCGGCCCTTCCTCCAGCACGGCGAGCAGCTCGCCCGCCTTGACGGTCGCACCGCTTTGCACCTTGAGCTCCCGCATCACCCCGCTCGCCGGCGCGGGCACCTCGAGGACCACCTTGTCCGTCTCGAGGTCGGCGAGGTTCTCATCGCGGCTCACCGGCTCACCCGGTTGCTTGTGCCACCCGACGAGCGTCGCATCCGTGATGGACTCCGGAAGCTGCGGCACGCGGATCTCGATCGTCATCGGCGATTCTCCAGGACGCTCGCGCGCCGGACCGTCACAGACTCTTGCGCAGCGGGGCGACCATCAACCGCGCCGTATCCCGCCCGCTCTCCTCGGTCACGGTGGCGCGGAGCGCGGCATCGATGAGCGCCTGCTGCTCGGCCTCGTGGATCCTCATGACGCCCGTCGCGGGCGCCGCGGCCGCCGCGCGCCCGGCGTACAGCACGCGGCGGTGCTGGCTCAAGCCCTCCAGGCGGTGACGGATCTGGTACCAGGCGCCCTGATTCTGCGGCTCCTCCTGGCACCAGACGACCTCCCGGGCGTTCGCGAACCGGCGCAGCACCGCCTCGTACTCCTCGGCGGGGAACGGATAGAGCTGCTCGATGCGCATCACCGCCACGTCGCGCAGCGCCTCCTTGCGGCGCGTCTTGAGCAGATCGAAGTACACCTTGCCGCTGCAGAAGACGAGCCGCCGCACGTCCCGCGCGGGCAGATCCTCCGTCTCGTCGATGACGCACGCAAAGGCGCCCCGCGCGAGGTCCTCGAGCGCCGACACCGACAGCTCGTGCCGCAGCAGGCTCTTCGGCGTCATGACGATGAGCGGCTTGCGGAACGAGCGCAGCATCTGCCTGCGCAGCATGTGGAACATCTGTGCCGGGGTCGAGGGCACGCAGACCTGCATGTTCTGCTCGGCGCAGAGCTGCAGGAACCGCTCGAGGCGCGCGGAGGAGTGCTCGGGGCCGGCTCCCTCGTAGCCGTGCGGCAGGAACAGGGTGAGCCCGCACACGCGGCCCCACTTCGCCTCGCCCGAGCTGATGAACTGGTCGATGACGACCTGCGCGCCGTTCGCGAAGTCCCCGTACTGGGCCTCCCAGATCGTGAGCGCGTCGGGCTCGGTGGTCGAGTAGCCGTACTCGAAGCCCATCACGGCCTCCTCGGAGAGCACGGAGTCGATCGCCTCGAAGCGCGGCTGGTGGTCGGCGACGTGCGCGAGCGGCACGTACGTCGCATCCGTCGCCTGGTCGTGCAGCACGGCGTGGCGGTGAAAGAAGGTGCCGCGGCCGCTGTCCTGCCCCGAGAGGCGCACCGAGAACCCATCCTCGAGCAGCGCGGCGTAGGCGAGCGTTTCTGCGCAGCCCCAGTCGAGCGGCAGCTCGCCCCCGAGCATCTTCGCGCGGTTCGCCATCACCTGCGCGACGCGCGGGTGGAGCGAGAAGCCCTGCGGCAGGCGGAGGATCCGCTCCCCGAGCGCGGCGAGCCGCTCGCGCGAGACGCTCGTCGTCACCCGCTCGCTCCAGTCCACGTGCTTGTACTTGCTCCAGTCCACCGTGAAGGTGTTGCCGATCATCCCGAGCGAGGCGCGCGCCTGCGGCCGGCCCTCATCGAGCCCCTGGCGGTAGCGCTCGGCCATCTCGGCCACTTCCGCCTCCGAGACGATGCCCGCGGCGATGAGCCGATCCGCATAGAGCTTGCGGGCGGTCGGATGCTGGCGGATCACGCGGTACATCTGCGGCTGGGTGGCCGCAGGCTCGTCCGCCTCGTTGTGGCCGTGGCGGCGGTAGCAGACAAGGTCGATCACCACGTCCTTGTTGAACTTCATGCGGTACTCGAGCGCGAGCCGGCCGACGAACACCACGGCCTCCGGATCGTCGGCGTTCACGTGGAAGATCGGCGCCTCGAGCATCTTCGCCACGTCGCTGCAGTAGATGGTCGAGCGCGCATCGCGCGGGTCGGACATCGTGAAGCCCACCTGGTTGTTCACGATGAGGTGCAGCGTGCCGCCCGTGTAGAAGCCGCGCGCCTGCGAGAGCTGCAGCGTCTCCATCACCACGCCCTGCCCGGCGAACGCCGCATCGCCGTGGACGAGCACGGGCACGATCCGCTCGCCGCGCGCATCGCCGCGGCGCTCCTGGCGCGCGCGCACGGAGCCCTCGACGACCGGGTTCACCACCTCGAGGTGCGAGGGATTGAACGCGAGGGCGACGTGAACGTTGCCGGCGGGCGTCTTCAGGTCCGAGGAGAAGCCCTTGTGGTACTTCACATCGCCCGATCCCTGCTCGTGCGCGAGATCGTACTTGCCCTCGAACTCCGAGAAGATCGACGAGGGAGCCTTGCCGAGCACGTTGACGAGCACGTTGAGGCGGCCGCGGTGCGCCATGCCGATGATGATCTCCTCGACGCGCGCGACCCCGCACCGCTGGATCAAGTCATCGAGCAGCGGGATGAAGGCGTCGCCCCCCTCGAGCGAGAAGCGGCGCTGGCCGACGTACTTGGTGTGCAGGTAGCGCTCGAGCCCCTCGGCGCACGTCAGCTGCCAGAGGATGTTGCGCTGCTCGTCGCGGGTGAACCGGTGCAGCACCCGTCCGGCCTGGAACTCATCCTGCAGCCACAGCCGCTCATCGGAGTTCGACACGTGCGCGAACTCGGCTCCGATCGGCCCGGCATAGAGCATCTCGAGCTGCGCGAGGATGTCCCGCAGCCGCATGCGCTGCGGCACCGCCTCCGTGCGGCTGCCGGTGAAGAACTCCGTGTCGAGATCCGCCTCGCTCAAGCCGAAGTAATCGAGGGAGAGCGGCCGTGGCCGCGGGCGCACCATGAGCCCGAGCGGATCGAGTTGGGCGAGGAGATGGCCCCGGTTGGACCAGATCTGGATGAGCCTCGAGACGGCAGCTTGCTTGGCGCTCGCCGGATCGCCCGCGCCGCGTGCTGCGGGCGCTCCGCCCCCGGCGGGCGCGTCCGCCGGGCGGGGCGCGAGGCGGTCGAAGTACTCCCGCCACTCAGCCGGTACGCTCGCCGGGTCGCTCAGGTACCGCTCGTAGAGGACCTCTTCGAGATAGGCGGCGTTTCCGCCGTAGAGGGGCGTCGGTTCAAGCATGCGGACGGTGTTCAATGCAGCCCCGGTGCGGCTGCGCGCGCAGCCGCTCATCCGGGCCCTACGGGGGATGCGCAAGCGCGATGGGGAAAAGTTTAACGGAACCGGCGCCGCGAGGAAATCTCAAGAATTTGCGATAGTTCGCAGTAGCCACAGCTCGTAGCCGACCAGTCCCGCGTAGGCGCCGAGCACCCCGTAGAGAATGGCGCTCACCGGCAGGCGGCCGAACGCCCGCACCTTGGCGACCACGGTGAGCAGCACGACTCCCCCCGCCGTGAGTGCGATCTTCACGGCGGCGAAGTGATCCGGGTCGTCCTTGAGGAACGCGGCCATCAGGGGATTCGCCTCGAACGCTCCATGCTGGACCAGCGTCAGCGTGAGCAACGCATCCGCGACCGACAGGAGCAACACGATGAGCGCGACCGCGAGCCAGTGCGGCTCGTGCCAGTCGGTGGAGGCGATACTTCCGTCACGAAACCGCCGCGGGCCGCGGCGGCGCGGGTTGATGCTGCCGGTGAGGAGGGAGCGGATCGTGCGCCGGCGGCGGTCCCCTCCCCGGCGCCGCTCGCCGTGCGAGGGCTCGGGATGAAGGCTCAGGTCCGGCACGCGTGGGCTCTCTTGTTCGACTTGTGCCCTTGCATCGCACCATTGTAGCCGGGCCCCGCCGCGGGCGTGACGCTCGTGCGCCCGCGAGGCGGTCACCTGGGCACTCCTTCCAGGGCTTAAGTTCAATCGGGGAATGAGCTCGCGCTGGCGCCCGCGAGCGCGCGTTAACCCGAGCGATGCTCGGGGCGCGTTTACGGCAGGGAAGTCAGCCCATGCGCCACCCCACGCAAGTTCTGCTCGCTTGTCTCCTGCTCGCAGGCGCCCTCCAGGCAACGCCCGCCGCCGAGCCGGGCCAGGCGCTTCGCGAGCTCGGCGCGCGCGCCGCAAGCGCTGCATCGCCGGCTCACCAGGCGCCCGTGCAGTGGAGTCCGCCGCTCGCGCTCGCCCATCCGCGCATGCCGGGCCGGCTCTGCGACATCGCCGGTGATCCACGGAGCTGTCTGCGCTTCGCGCCACTCCCGCGGCTGTGCCTGCTCTCCCTCAATGCGCCGCGCTGCACGGTGTTCGGCCGCTTCTACCGGCTCGAGTGAGCGTGAGGCGCAGCCGAGTGCCGGAGTATGATGCGCGCCGGCCCCCACTCGGAGCGCACATGCGAAGACCTTCCTGGAGCGTGCTTGCCCTGCTGCTGCCGCTCGCCGTGCCCGCCGGGGCGCAGACGGCCTCTCCCTGGCACGAGGGCCAGAATTACTTCCGCATCGAGCCCGCTCAGCCGACCAACGTGCCTGCCGGCAAGGTCGAGGTGACGGAGGTGTTCTCCTTCGCCTGCCCCGCGTGCAACCTGTTCTACCCCGTCGCGGACCGGATCCGCGAGAGCCTGCCCGCGAATGCCGTGATGGACTATGTCTCGGCGGCTTTCAATCCGGATGAGGACTGGCCGGTGTTCCAGCGCGCGTACTACGCCGCCCACGCGCTCGGCATCGCGACCAAGACCCACGATGCGATGTTCAACGCCGTCTGGAAGACCGGAGAGCTCGCGGTCGTCGATCAGGTGACCGGGCGGCTGAAGAGCCCTGCGCCCGACATCGAGGACGTGGCCCGCTTCTATCACCGGATGACCGGGGTCGGCGAGCAGCAATTCCTCTCCGCGGCCAACTCCTTCTCGGTCGGCCTCGACATGCGGCGCGCCGACGCCTACATCACCACGTGCGGGGTCGATGAGACCCCGACGATCATCGTCAACGGGAAGTATCGCCTCACCGTCGCATCCGCGGGCGGCTACGACCAGACGATCGAGCTCATCAAGTGGCTCGTCGCCGCGGAGAGCCAGTAGCTCGCGGTGCATCCAACGGGCGCCCGGTGCGCATCCTCACCTCCGAGATCGCTCACCACGCCTCGAGGAGTGCACCATGCCCGCCGCGCTCGGCACCGCCGCATTCGTCGTCTTTTGGCTGTTCCTCACCGTGCTCGGCATCGCCGGCATGGCGTACGATTACCGCAAGAAGCGGCTCGAGACCGAGTCGCTGAGGGCCGCCCTCGAGCATGGGCAGCACCTCGACCCGGCGGTGCTCGAGAAGCTGCTCGCCGGTCAGCGGCAAACCCCGTCGGAGGACCCACGCGACCTGCGGCCGTTCCTGCACATCGGGGGCATCATCACGATCGCCGCGGGCATCGGCGTCATCCTGGCGTCCCTGTGGGTGGGCCTGCAGTTCCCGGTCGCGAAATATCCGATCCTCGGGCTCGGCGCGATCGCCGTTTGCGTCGGCGTCGGCCTGCTCGTCGCGACGCGCGCGCTCGCTCGATACGCCCCTCGCGAGCGCTCGCCGGACTCCACCGCGTGACCGCTGGCCTGCCGCGCGAGAGCTTGCGCGCGGCGGCGGAGTCGGTGGTGGCGGCCCTCGCGATTGCCGGCGACGACGAGGCGTACGGCGAGCTCGTCCGCCGCCGGCAGTCGCAGATTCGCGGGCTCCTGCGGCGGCTCGCGCGCGACGGCGCCCTCGCCGACGACCTTGCGCAGCAGGCCTTCCTGCAGGCCTGGCGCACGATCGGATCGCTCAAGGCGCCGACGGCGTTCGGCGCGTGGCTGCGCGCGATCGCCGTCAACCTCTGGCGTCAGCACGTTCGGGCCGATCGCGGACGAGATGGGGCGGCCGCAGGCGGCACGGGGCACGGCCCGGTGGGCGAGCACGGGCCGGTGGGGGAGCGCGCAGAAGAGCCGACGACCGCCGAGCGCGTCGACCTCGATCGGGCGCTCGCCTCGCTCGCACCCGACGTGCGCCTCTGCATCGTGCTCGCGTACGCTGAGCGCATGAGTCACCGGGAGATCTGCGAGGCGACCCGCCTTCCCCTCGGCACGGTGAAGTCGCACATCGCGCGCGGTGCGGCTCGT
>JASHTK010000142.1 GCA_030040575.1 Gammaproteobacteria bacterium | reverse complement strand
CCGCCGCTCATCGTGTGGGTGCCGTCGCTCGCTCCCGGCAATCTCCTCATCTACACGGGCGATCGGTTCCGGGCGTGGAAGGATAACCTCTTCGTGACGAGCGCCCGCTGGGGCGAGATCCCCGGCACCGGCGGGCTCGAGCGCGTGGTGCTCAGCAAGAGTATGGGTGAGCTGCGCCGCGAGATGCTCTTCACCGGGCTGCATCTGCGCATGCGCGACGTGCGCCAGGGATCCGACGGGCTGCTCTACGTGGTGACGGACGAGGACGATTGCGCACTCCTCCGGATCGAGCCGGCGCCTTGAGCCGATGCCGGCCGCGGTGGCGAGGAGCTACGAGCGCGCCTGGCGCGCTCGCCTGACCCTCATCGCACGGCGAAGGCGAGGAGCACGTTCCCGGGGCTTTGCGTGAGGACCCCGTATCCGGAGCCGACGAAGAGCATGCCCCCTGCGACCGTCGGGCCGGGCGCGCTGATCGACCCGCCGCGGGCCGGAACGGCGTTGACCGTCGCGAACGCCCGTGCCGTATCGTACGACCACAGCGGGTGACCATCCGCGCTCGCGAGCGCCCAGAGCCGACCGTCGGAGCCCCCGATCAATACGACGCCCGGGATCGCCGTCGCGGCCGCGGAGTGCGTCACTCGATTGCCTGCCGTCGAATTGAGCGGCGTGTACCACACGCGCCCGCCGTCGGTGATGCGCACGGCGACCACTCCTCCGGCATTGAGTCCGAAGTACGCATAGCGCCCGTCGAGCGCGCCGCCCCACAGGGGTCCGAGATTGCCGCGGGCCGCCTGATCGGGGACCAAGTCGCGAGCGACGTTGACCCGCCAGATGAGCCGACCCCGCTGATCGGGGTCGAGCGCCAGAATGTCGCCGGGCTTGGTGCCGAAGAGGATCGCAGTGCGCGCACCGTCGAGTCTCGCGAGCATCGGCGACATCGGAATGTCCCAGTCCGGGCCGATGACCTTCGGACAATTCTCGGTGAAGCCCTTCCCGGCGCAGCCGACGATGAACGAGTCGTTCGCGTAGATCTGCCTCGACCAGATCAAGCGTCCCGTTGTCATGTCGAGCGCGAGGATCGCATCGGAGGTCGCCGGCGCGGGATAGGTAGACGCATCGCCCGTCCCGACGTAGATGAGGTGATGCCGAGGGTCGATCGTCGGAGTATTCCAGATGGGCACCCCGGCTGGCGCCCAGAGCTGAACGCCGTGAGAGTTCTTGTGCGTCGGACGGGGGCGCTCGGCAATGGCGTAGTGCTTCCACAGCAACCGGCCGGTGTTCGCATCGAGCGCGCTCACGCTGCCGACGGCCGTGCAGCAGGGATAGTCGAGGACCCGCGCGGAGAAGCCCTCCCAGCCCGAGATCGGCACGTAGAGCCGCCCGTGGTACAGGGCCGGAGCGGCCGTGACCCGTGTCGCAAAGTTGTCCTCGACGCGAGTGACCCAGATCCGCCGTCCCGTGCGCGCATCGATCGCGTAGGCATTCGACTTCAGGTCGCCGAAGAAGACCGCATACGACCTGCGCCCGTGCGCAACGATCGGCCCAACGGTCATCGCGTTGCGCACGCCGGCGCGCGTCCGGTACGACCAGTAGACGCAGCCCGAGCGGGCATCGAGCGAATAGATGTAGCCGGTGTCCGTGCCCACGAACACACGGCCCGCGACGACGGCAGGCTGCCCGTACGCGGACGTTCCGCCCGGATAGCCGAAGGCCCATTTGAGCTCGAGCCGTCCGATCGACTCCGCCGTGAGCCCGGCCTCTCGGGCGCTCTGAAAGCGCCAGTTGTCGGGCCCGTTGCCCCAGCCGTTCCACGCCGGCCCTGCGAGGGTGCGTAGGGGTGGATTGCTCCGGCAGCGGTTCGGCATCTCGCTCGCATCACCGGACCGCGCGGATCCGAGCAACTGCCCCGCGAGGGACTCGGCGACACGGCGCCGGTCCTGATCGCTCAAGGTGTCCCCGACCGGCTTCATCACCCCGGTGGTGAGCGCCGCGTAGATGCGCTCGGGCGACATGGCTCGCAGCGCCGCGGGGCTCGGCGCGCGCGCGTACGCCTTGTTGCCGTGGCACGCGACACAGTGCTGCTGGAAGACGGCGAAGCCGAGCTCGGTGGACCTCCGCTCGGAGGACGAGACAGCGCCGGCCGCCGCGAGCGCGTGGATGCCGATGCCGAGCGCCGCGACGCCGCACGCGAAGGCGCGGTGCGTCGCCCGCCTTCGCGAAGGGGCCGCCGGGTCGCGCATCGTGCCGGCCGCGCTATCTTTGCTGGTACGTCTTCTCGAACATCGCCGGCAAGCCGCCGTCGCTCGTGATGACCCGACGCTTGAAGTACCACCGGCCGTGGCGCTTGACGAGCTCGTCATGCTCGCGACCCTGCTCGATGAAATGCGGCGTCGACTGGGGCGTGTCCGAGAGGATGCCCGTCCACACCACGTCGGCCGTGGCGGAATCGCCGTCGACCCGGATCAGGGGATTCGTGAGCAGCATGTGGAACCGGCCCGGCCGCCGCGGCGTGCCCGTCGCGATACTTTTGTACAGGCCCTCGACCTGCGCCCGGCCCCGGGCGATGATGCCGTTCACATCGAGCACGCCGTCATCGAGGTAGTACAACCCGAAGTTGCTGTCGGTCACGCCGAAGTTGTCGTAGTAGGCGGTGAGCATGTCCTCGATCTGCACCCGGCTGAGCAGCGTCTCGAGCGTTGCGACCGGATATTCCGCAAACGCCGGCGCCGCCGCGACGGTGAGCGCGAGCGCCGCCCAAGCGAGCACGCTGCGTCGGAACGTCCCCCGACCCAATCCCGCAAGTCCACGGTACGGCATGGAGTGGTCTCCCGTTTGCAAAGCTTGGTATGCGCAGGCCTCGCGCAGGCGAGGCGACCCCTCGCGTCAGTATGCCACGACGGCGAGGCCCGGCGTCGAACCGAGCGCCCTCGCTCTCACGAATCAATCCGGCAGCACTGCCGCGTGGGTGATGGAGAATCGCGCTCGCACTCCGGCCGCGCGCCGCAAGCCCGGCCGGCTCTGCGGCTGTCCTCCGCCAATCCATACATCTACTCGGCCGGGGATGATCCGGCGTGTCCCGGAGGGGTCCACCACGCTCAGGTCGCGGCCGCGTAGCGTGAACCGCACCGTGCGCGTCTCGCCGCGCAGAAGATGAACGCGCGCGAAGCCCTTGAGCGCGCGCCGCGGCGCGCCGCTCACGCCCGGATGCGTGAGGTAGAGTTGCACGACTTCATCACCTGCCCTGGCTCCGGTATTGGTGACCTCGGCCGAGACCTCGAATTGCTCCGGGCCGCCGCCGGCTCGCACGATGCGAGCGTTCGCGTACCGGAAGGTCGTGTAGCTCAATCCGTACCCGAAGGGGTACAGCGGCTCGCCGTTGAAGTAGCGATACGTCCGGTTCGCCATCGAGTAATCGCCGAAGGGCGGCAGCTGATCGACCGACTCGTAGACGGTGACGGGCAGCCGCCCCGCGGGACTGAAGTCTCCCGCAAGCAGCGCCGCAACGGCCGTGCCGCCCTCCTCTCCGGGGTACCAGGCCTCGATGATCGCGGGCAGATGCCGATCGGCCCAGTTGACGCTGAGCGCGCTGCCGCTCACGAGCACGAGCACGGTGGGCCGGCCGAGCGCTCCGATCCTCTCGAGAAGCCTCTCCTGGGGAGCGGGCAAATCGAGGCTCGTGCGGTCGCCGCCGGAGAATCCCGGCGCGCTCAACTTCATCTCCTCGCCCTCGAGCCGCGGGGAGAGACCGTCCACCACCACGACCAGATCGGCGCGCCGCGCGGCGGCGACTGGATCCTCACCGGGAGGACCCGCATCGATGAGCCCGCTGCCCGGCACGTACGTCACCTGCGCATCGGAGAACCTGGCGCGAATGCCGGCCAGAATCGTGACCGGATGAGAGGGCGTTCCGTTGTAGTTGCCGACGAGGCCGTCCACGCTGTCCGCATCGGGACCGATCACGACGATCGAGTGGGGCTTGCGGGTGAGCGGCAGCAGGTGGTCCGCGTTCTTGAGCAGAACCAGCGATTCTTCCGCCATCCGACGCGCGAGCGCCCTGTGTGCCGGTGTGTCGTTGTCGGACGGGGGGATCCGCGCGTACGGATTGCTCCCCGGCGGATCGAGCAGGCCGAGCTCGATGCGCGCTTCGAGCAGCCGGCGCAGCGAGCGGTCGAGCGCCGACTCCGTGAGCAACCCCTCGCGCACCGCAGCGACGATCGCGTCCTGCTCCGAATTCCACCGATGGCGGTAATCGCCGCAGACGAGATCCATGCCGGCCTTGAAGGCCTCGGCGGCGGCGACCGGCGGATTCGGGGCATAGTGATGGCCCTCGCCCGCCGGCAGGTAGATGTCCGCGGCGGCGCCGCAGTCCGACACGACGTAGCCCTCGAAGCCCCAGTCGTCACGCAGATGCTGCTGCAGCAGCATCTCGTTCGCGCACGCCGGCGCACCATCGACGGCGTTGTAGGCGCACATCACGGAGTGGACCTTCGCCTCCGTCACCGCGGCGCGAAACGCGGGGAGATACGTGTCCTCGAGGTCGTGACGCGACACCTGCACGTCGGCGCGATGGCGGGTCGATTCCGGTCCGCTGTGGACGGCGAAGTGCTTGGCCGTTGCGATCGTCTTCAGGTAGCGCGGATCATCGCCCTGCAGCCCGGTGATGAACGCGACGGCCATGCGGCTCGTGAGCTCGGGATCCTCTCCGTAGGTCTCCTGTCCGCGTCCCCAGCGCGGATCGCGAAAGATGTTGATGTTCGGAGACCACACGGTGAGTCCCCGGAACCAATCCGAGCCGCCGTCCGGCCGCACCGTCGCGGCATACTTCGCGCGAAACTCGATGCCGATGACGCTCGCGGCCGCGTGCATCAGCGGCACGTCCCACGTGGCGGCCATCCCGATCGCCTGCGGGAAGACCGTCGCGAAGCCGGCGCGCGCCACGCCGTGCAGCCCCTCGTTCCACCAGTTGTAGGCCGGAATCCCGAGCCGGGGAATCGCGGGCGCGTCATAGCCGGCCTGTGCCGCCTTCTCCTCGAGCGTCATGTGCGCCACGAGGTCGCTCGCGCGCTCGGCCGGTGATCGCGGCGCGTCCTTCGATCCGCCGCCCGCATCGCCTTGGGCGAGCCCGGCGGCGCACACCATCGCGCACACCATCGCGCACGCGCAGAGCCCTGCGATTCTCATCGCGCTGCCATGCATCCGCCTGCGCTCCTACGGCCTCGCCCCAGCCCGCGGAACCGCACGACCGTAGACTTCGATCTGCGCGACATCGACCCAGCCCCCCGCACCATGGCCGCTGCCGGGCATCAAGTCGGCGAAGCCGATCTCCTCGACTCGCGTCAAATCGAGCCGATCGACGAGGTTGCCGACCGTCACCACGCGCCTGATATCGAGCTTCAGCCAGTGCAGGTCCGCGTACGAGATCTCGCTCACGAGCCAGTCGCGCGGGGTGCCGGTCGCGCGATCCCCGACCCACCAGGTGCCGTCCGCGAGCTTCACGATGGGGCGCACCTGGTGAAAGCCGGACGTCTTGGTGTTCAAGCGGATACGCGCAAGGCCGCTGAGATCGGCGAGATGGGTCTTGTCGCGCAAGGCGACCGCACACGGCGAGGTGCACAGACCCGTCCAGAGGTGGATCGGGACGTTCTCATCCCCCGCGCTGCCGGTAAGCAGAATCTGTCCCGCGGGAATGTAGAGCTTCAGATCGAGACGGGGATTGTCGTTCGAGTCGGGCGTGACCGGATGCTCGCCGCCCTGCGCCGTCTGCTTCCACCCTTCTTTGAAGAGAAGTCCCGGCCGGAAGAGAGCAGGACGCTCCACGGGAACGAATGTGCCCGTCGCTCTCTGCTGCGCCGTCCCGCTCGGCGCCTGCGCGCAGGCGAGCGCGGCAAGCGCGCCGATGCCCGTGACCTCGAGGATGCTCGCGATTCGACGCAGCACGGCCCCCCCTTTTCGCGGGGCGAGTATAGCAGCGAGGACAGCGGGCAGTCCGCCGGCCGATTGACAGGGTTCCCTCTGCACTGTACGGTCAGTCAAGGCTCGGTGCAGCCTGCCGCTTGCGGCCCTTGCTTTAGGGCTACGGTGAATGCACCCGGATCTTCAGATTCTCTGATCCTTGAACGGGCGGCGAACGGATCGGCAACGCAAGCGCTGATGATTCACCGTTTGCCGTGCACGGAGGATCAGGCTCATGCGCACTCACCCGGACGCCAAGGCCATGGCGAGATCTCTCCGAGCGGCCCTGGCCGCGAGGAGCGTCTCTCTCTCCCACGGTCAATGCCTCGAGATCGTCGCCCAGCAGCTCGGCTTTGCCGACTGGAACACGCTCTCCTCGAAACTCAAGCCCGCGGAGCGCCGTCGGGCACGGCCGAAGCATCGCGATGCCGATGTGCGGCCGACCGGTCTCGATGCGGGAACCGTTCTCCGCAGAATGGTAGCCCGCTACGCCTCGCTCACCTCGTATGTGGATACAGGCGAGGTGAGGACAAGGCTCGCGACGAGCGGTGCGGTGTATCGCGTCCGGTTCTCGACGCTCTACCAGAAGCCCTCGTTCTTCCGCTTCTCGTTCTTCAGGCCTCACCCTCATCCGCCGCTCGGACACCTCGTGACGGAGCATGTCGTCGGATGCGACGGCCACCACGCCTACAGTCTCGTCAGACGGCATGACGGCGCGCCGGCGGAACGTTCCGATCAGGCACTCGGTGCTGCGGTCGCGCGCGCAACGGGCATCTCCTCCGGATCCGCGCACACCATCGGGCGGCTCCTGCTGCCGGAGGTCGGCGGACTCTCGATCCTCGACTTGCGCGATCCGAAGCTCAACCCCGACGTCGAGCTCGACGGTGTCGCGTGCTATTCGGTCACCGCCCGGTCTGCTCGCGGCGGCGCGCGCGAGCTGTGGATCGAGAAGGAGAGGCTCCTGCTGCGGAGAATCACCGGTGCGCGGTCCGAGGAGCTGCGCGAGAATATTCAGGTCGACGAAGCACTCGGGGAGAATCTCTTCGCGACCTGAGGAGGCTCAGGGCGATAGAGTCCCTCGCATGTCGATCCGGGCGGCCGAAGTCTCGAATGCCATCGCCGTTGCAGCCGAAGTCGCGCGAGGTTTGGGGCTCACGGTGGAGGAGCCCGTGCCCTTGCGATCGACGAACAACGCCGTCGCGTGGCTCCGTCCGGCGGCTGTCGTCGCGAAGGTGAGCACGGCGCGCAACTCGCGGCTGCTGACGGAATGGCGGGTCGCCCGAGAGCTGTGCGCCCTCGGCGCGCCGGTCGTCGCTCCTGCGCCGGATTTGCCCTGTGTCGTCCACCGTCGCGGTGGACTGGAGATGACCTTCTGGTGGTATCACGCCGAGCCTGCGACCGTCGAGCTCTCTCGCGCACGTGCGAGAGCACATCGCTGCGAAGATCCGCTGAGAGGCTTCGCCCCGTCGTCAGTCACCTGTCCGAGCGCCTGGGACCCCGGTGCGGCCGCTGGCCGGCGTTCATGGATTCCCGACGAAACCGTGGTTCACGACCTTCGCGTCAGCGTAGTGTCCGGTGACCGTCCCCGAGTCGTTGAGGCTCGCTGGAAGGGTCCCGCCGAGGGGCGTGCTCGCACCGGGAGCCTCGAACGCGGTGAAGTCCCCGTGGCGACTGCGCACGAAGCCGTGGCTCACGCCTTGCTCGTCAACGTAGCTCCCCGTGATCGCCCCGGCATCGTTGATGCTCTCGGGCAAGGTCCCCGCGCCCGAGCCTGGCGTCGCGCCCGCGCCAGGCGCATCGAACTCGATGATCCGGCCCCCGCGGGTGCGCACGAAGCCATGGCTCACGTCGTGACTGTCCGTGTAGTGTCCCGTGATGGCCCCCGAGCCGTTGATGCTCCTCGGGAAGGTCCCCTCACCGGAACCGGGGATGGTGCTCGCGTCCGGAGCATCGAGCGTCGTGAAATCGCCCGCCGGACTCAGCACGAAACCGTGGATCACACGGTCAGTGCCGGTGAAGTGTCCGGTGATCGCCCCCGCTGCATTGATGCTGCTCGGAAAGGTTCCGTCGCTGGCATTCGGGATCAGCTCCGCGCCGGGAGCATCGAAGGACATGATGTCGGAATCCGTGTCCTGCGCGGTGAGGCGAGGCGAGATCGTCAGCGCAGCAGATGCGACGACGGCGAAGCAGGTCCACGTCCGCAATCTCATGGTGGCTCCTTGACTATTGAGCACGGCTATTTCGAGCGCGTCCAGAAGTCGACCCGCGTGTGCGGCACGCCATCCGGCGTGTGCCACACGACGGTCTCGATCATATGCCTGCCGTCGTCCGACAGCGAAAAGACTCGAGTGTTGGCCGAATGTCCCTTAAATCCCCCGCCCATCACCCATATTCTTCGACTCGGCATGGTCATCGACACGACATCGTAGTCTGCGTTGCCGGCAGCTGGAGCCGGAGTGCCATCGGGCTTGAATGTGCTCGCTCCATTCCGCTTCGTGCCATCGTGATCGACGATGTCCACGGTCATCTTGTATTGGCCATGGCCGACGCCAGCGAGCACGATCGTGACCCTCTGCGGCGGACTCGGGATGCTCAACCGCGAGACATCGATCGTCCATGTGCCGATCAGCAGGTTTCGCGGATCCGCGAATGCCGGGACCCGGGAGATGAGCAGCATCGCAAGACCGGAGAGGATCGCGGGGGCTCGAGACATGATGACCGACCTCCTCATGGTTAGGAGTGGCTACGGATATCCGCCTCTCTCAAGTTTAGCCGCGTGGCACGAGCGGCAGATGAGCTCTTCGGCTGCGCGGGCCGCTTGCGGATATATTGGCGAACCGCGTCTTGCTCTGCGAGAGTGGGGAAGTGCAGTGCTGACCAGTGAGCTTGAACACTGTCTGAACGATGCGTTCCATCAGGCGCGCGAAGCCCGCCTTGAGCGCCTGACGATCGAGCACCTGCTGCTCGCGATTCTCGAGACCCCCGCGGTCTGCGAGATCCTGGGCGCCTGTCAGTGCGATCTCGCGAGGCTCAAGCAGGAGCTCGAGGACCATCTGGAGCTCTCCACCGCGCACCTTGGCGAGGGTGCCGCGAGCGAGGTGGTGCAGCCCACGCCCGAGTTCAAGCGCGTGCTGCAACGTGCCGTGTTTCATGTGCAGTCGAGCGGCAGGAAGGATGCCGGGGTCGCCAACGTCCTGCTTGCGATCTTCAGCGAGCCACACAGTCGCGCGGTGGACCTGCTGAGCCGTCAGAACGTCACGCGCCAGATCGTGCTCCACCAGCTCTCACGCGACCCGGCGCGCCAGTAACCGCATTCTGCGGCACGTGCGGCACGTGGGGCACTGCCAGGCGATGCACGGCACGGGACTCACGCCGGCGATGAGGTCTACATCGAGCGGCAGTCCGAGAGCGTGCGGAAGGGGCTCCGCGGAAAGCGGAAGGTGCGCTCACTGAGTTCTTGCTAGCGCTCGAGATCGGGGCATTCGGTCCCGAGGCCGCCATGACCGACGGTCGTGTGCGGGCGGCGCTTGCTCGCCGTGGCACTCCGATACGCCCGCTCGACACCATCATTGGCGCTCATGCACTGGCATTCGATGCCATCCTCGTATCGCACCACTCGCTCGTCGTCCACCGTCCGGCGGATGATGCGGCGCGATATCGATAAACGATAAATTTGGCTTGACTCCGGGTTCAAGCATACTGATAATCGATATGTATTTATTGATATTCGATAAGGAGCATGTATGGGAACCCCGGGCGAGAACTTGTCCTCATCGCGCCTGATGAAGCCACTCGGCCGTCGGTCGCTGTCGTCGGGCCTGGCGCTTGCGCTTCAGATCGCGCGCGTGATCCTGTCCGTGGCATTCGCTTTCGTGGCCGTGGGGGCTGTCTTCGGGCTCGGCGTGTCCATCCTGGTCGCCACCCATTCCATTCCCGCGAAGGTCCTCAATGGCCCGGGCCACAACATGCTCGGGACTTGGACCGTTGCCATTCCGACTCTCGTTTATGCGGTTGTCGCCTCGCGCGGCGCCCTGCTCATCGTGCGGCGATTGGAGCGCGTGTTTGCATCGTTCGTGGCCAACGAGCCGTTCGCCTCGGCAAACGCCGGGCTGCTGCGGGCCATCTGGGTCACGCTGATCGTGATGGAGATCACGAGAATCACCGCATGGGTCGCCACGCATGCGCTGACAGCGGCTTTCCCCTCCGCTGTCACCGTGACCTTTCCTCACCTGCTGGACAACCCGATCGATCTCGTGCGCTTGTTCCTGATCTTCGTGGTGCTGATCTTGGCGGAGGTATTCCGCCAAGGAACGCAGTTGCGTGAAGAGACCGACCTCACTGTCTGAGGCGTCATGAGCATACTCGTGAGACTCGACAGGATTCTTGCCGACCGCAACATGTCGCTGACAGAGCTCAGTGAGCGGATCGGAATAACCCTCGCCAATCTCTCCATTCTCAAGACGGGCAAGGCACGCGCGGTGCGTTTTTCGACACTCGATGCGCTTTGTCGGGAACTCAAGTGTCAGCCTGGCGATATCCTCCACTTCGACACGGTGTCCGCGCAACCCGAGAGCGGCGAGGGAAGCGACGATTGAGCGCTGCACTGAAATGGCTGCAGCTCGTGGTGCGTTGAGCGATAGGGAGCTGCGTGTGAATTGGAGAAGTCATGTGTCGCCTCGGCGGACCCCGATCATTGCGGGGTTGGCTCGGGATTCCAGTTCTGGATCAGCGTAATCGGCGCCGCCATCATCGCCCCTGACGGGTCGATGTAATCGACCTCCTTGCCGTCCCGCTGCCATGCTTTGCTGCCACCCCATGCCAATCGGCTGTCGAGTCTGCGGGGCCTCTCAAGCTATCACGGCACCACTTTCGTTGCAGCCTGGGAGAGACCGTTGCGCTCAGAGCAACTGGCTCAAGAATGTGCGCGCAGGGACGACCACCGGATCAGTTCGCGTGAAGCAGTCAACGGCCGCAAAAGGCCGGTCCAGTACGACCTGGAAAGCGTGGCGAGCCTGCGTCTGAGCCTGAAAGTATCGGAGCGAATCGGAAAGCTCGCC
>JASHTK010000141.1 GCA_030040575.1 Gammaproteobacteria bacterium | reverse complement strand
GTCGGGTGGAGGCTCGAGGAGACCTGCCGTGAGCTCGGCGAGCGGCAGGCCGCGAGCGGGCCCTCGAGGGGGCACTCGGGGCGGGGTCGGCGCGGCGCGGCTCGTCATGGTCGCCCCTCGGCCGTCATCGCCGGGCGAGCGTGCCCGGCGCCCGGTCGAGGCTCGCGGCGGAGGGTTGCTCGTCCGCGGGCACGGCGATCGCCTCATCCGGGGGAATCCCGAGCAGCCGCAGCGCGCTGCCGACGACGGCGGCGAACACCGGGGCGGCGACGTCTCCTCCGTAGTAAAGCCCCGCGCCGGGCTCATCGATCACGACGGCGGCCGCGAGCCGCGGATGCGAGGCCGGCGCGACGCCCGCGAACACCGACATGTACAGGTTGGTCGAATACCCGCCCGCCGTCGCCTTCCAGGCCGTGCCGGTCTTGCCCGCGACCCGGTAGCCGGGAATGGCGGCCTTCTTGCCTGTCGCGCCCTCGGCGGCGACGACGGACTCGAGCATGCCGAGCAGCTCGCGGCACACCGGCTCGGCGAGCACGCGCTCACCCGGCGGAGGATCCTCGACCCGCACCAGCGTCACGGGCCGGCGCATGCCGAGCGCCCCGACCGTCGCGTACGCCTGCGCGAGCTGCAGGGCCGTGACCGAGACGCCGTAGCCGTGCGACATCGTCGCGATGCCGATCGGCCTCCAGTGCGTGTAGTCGCTGAGGAGCCCGGCGGACTCGCCGGGAAAGCCGCTCGCCGTCACGCGCCCAAACCCGACATCGGTGAGCGTCGTCCAGATGAGCTGCGGAGCGAGCGACAGGGCGATGCGAGCCATGCCGACGTTCGAGCTCTTCGCGAGGATGGTCGCGATGTCCACTCGACCGAGGTCCTGCTCGTCGGGGAAGATCCGGGCTCCGACCTTGATGTAGCCGGGCGAGGTGTCGATGATGCTGCGGTCGCTGTACTCCCCGGAGGCGAGCCCCGCCGCGACGAAGAACGGCTTGATCGCCGAGCCCGGCTCGAGGATGTCCGTCGCGGCGCGGTTGCGGTAGAGGTCCGGCTGCATCTGGTCCCGGTCGTTCGGATTGAACGCCGGCTGATTCACCATCGCGAGCACCTCGCCCGTTTGCACGTCGAGCAGGACGAGCGAGCCCGCGCGCGCGCGCTGCTCGAGCACCGCGCGCTTGAGCTCGCGGTAGGCGAGGTACTGGAGCTTGAGGTCGATCGAGAGCTCGAGGTCCTGCCCGGGGCGTGCCTGGCGGATGCTCTCCACGTCCTCCACGACGCGCCCGTAGCGATCCTGGATCACACGCTTCTCGCCGTCCTCGCCGGCGAGCCAGTGATCGAAGGCGAGCTCGACCCCCTCCTGTCCCTCATCGTCCACGTCCGTGAAGCCGAGCAGCTGGCCGCTCACCTCGCCGGCGGGGTAGTAGCGCTGGTACTCCCGGGAGAGATACACGCCCGGGATGCCGAGGTCCTTCACGCGCTCCGCCTCGGCCGGCGCGAGATGCCGCTCGACGTAGAGGAATTCCCGATCGAGATTGCTCGTCACGCGCTGCTCGAGGTCCTGCGGGTCGAGGTGCAGAGCCGCCGCGAGGCGGCGGATCTGCTCGGTCGCGGCCGCGATCTGCCTCGGGTTCACCCAGATCGAGTCCACCGGGGTGCTGAGCGCGAGCGGCTCGCCGTAGCGGTCCGCGATCATGCCGCGGTGAGCGGGAATGCTCACCACGCGCGTGAAGCGTGCATCGCCCTGGCTCGAGAGAAAGCCGTGATCCACGAGCTGCAGGTTCACGGCGCGCCAGGTGAGGCCCGCCGCGGCGAGAGTGAGCAGGCCGAGCGCGCAGTGCGCCCTCCAGCGGAAGGAGCGCGAGACCTCCGGGCGCTCGGGGCGGCGGATCATGGGGAGACGAGCCTCACGTCCTGCGGCGCGGGCGTCGCCATGTGCAGCTTGGCGCGAGCCACGTTCTCGACGAAGGCGTGCGTGGACCAAGCGCTCTGCTCGAGCTGCAACTGGCCCCACTCGATGTCGAGGTCGTCGCGCTGCGCATCGAGCGCCTCGAGCTCGACGAACAGCACGCGCGCGCGGTGCTTGCAGTACACGGCCGCCGCCGCCGAGCCGAGCACGGCGAGCCACAGGAGCGGCACGGCAAGGAGCAGAGCGCGCGGGCTCGCGAGTCTCATCCGACGCCCCGCCCCGCTCCGACCTTCTCCGCCGCGCGCACGAGGGCGCTGCGGGCGCGCGGGTTGCGGGCGGACTCGGCCGCCGCGGGCCGCGTCTTGCGCCCGACGAGCCTCAGGCGCGGCTCGGCCTGCGGCGGGATCACCGGCAGATCGGCGAGCGCCGGATCGACGCTCGAGGCCCGCTGCAAGAAGCGCTTGACGGCGCGATCCTCGACGGAGTGGAAGCTGATCACGACGAGCCGACCGCCCGGGGAGAGCGCATCGACCGCGCCCGCGAGCCCGCGCTCGAGCTGGCCGAGCTCGTCGTTCACGTGCATGCGCAGGGCCTGGAAGGTGCGGGTCGCCGGGTGCTTGCCCGGCTCGCGGGTCGCGACCGCCCGGGCGACGAGCGCCGCGAGCTCGCCGGTGCGCTCGATCGGCCGCTCGGCGCGGGCCGCGACGATCGCCTTCGCCACGCGACGCGCGAAACGCTCCTCTCCATAAGCTGCGATCACTTCGCGTATCTCGTCGACGCCCGCCCGAGCGAGCCACGCCGAGACGGGCTCGCCGCGTGTCGGGTCCATGCGCATATCGAGCGGACCGTCAGCGCGGAAGCTGAAGCCGCGGCGCGGGTCGTCGAGCTGCGGCGACGACACGCCGAGGTCGAAGAGCACGCCGCGGCACGGGCGCCCGTGCGCGTGTGCCGGCACGAGCTCGCCGAGATCCGCAAACGCCGCTTGCGCGAGCGTGAGCCGCAGCTCGCGGGCGAAGCGGCGGCGGCCGGCCTCGATGGCTTGCGGATCCCGATCGATCGCGAGCACGCGACCCTCTCCACCCAGGGCCTCGAGAATCCGTGCCGTGTGGCCGCCGCGGCCGTACGTCGCATCGACATAATAACCACCCGGCTCGATCGCCAGTAGAGCGAGCGCCTCATCGACGAGCACCGGCTCGTGCGCCCGCTCTTGCGCGTGCCCGTGCTCATCCACGAATCGAAGCGGCTCGAGACCGCCCCCCAGAAGGTGCTGCGTTGTTGCCGGATGAGCGATCGGCGTGAGCCGCGCGGCTCGTGCCACCTCGAGCCGCGGCGCCTCGCGCCACTCCCTCATCGTCCCGTTATCCCATGCGCCGCCCCGTGCCCGCCTCGCGCTACAAGGAGAGCGAGTCGAGCAGCGACGGCAGATCGGTGGCACCCGCCTCGCTCTTCAGCCACAGGTCGCGCTGGCCGTTCCAGCGCGCCTCGTCCCACAGCTCGAAGCGACTGCCTTGACCGATCAACATCGCGAGCCGCTGCAGCCCCGCGATCTCGCGCAGCTCCGGCGGCACCAGAAATCGTCCGTGCCCATCGAGCTCGAGATCGGTGGCGTGGCCCACCATGAGCCGTTGCAGCCAGCGTGCCTGCGGGTGCAGGCTAGGCAGGCTCATCAGCTTGAGCTCGGTCTGTTCCCAGTCGGGCAGCGGATAGATGAGGAGGCACTGGTCGCGGTCGACCGTCGCGACCAGCTTGTTCTGGGCGCGCTCTTGGATCGACTCGCGGTACCGGGTGGGCATCACCAACCGACCTTTGTCGTCCAGCGTCACTTTTGTTGCACCGCGGAACACGACCTGTAGGGCGCTTCAGCCCACTCGCCCCCACTTTCTCCCACTTGCCGCCACTATAGGAATCGGCGGCCGCTGCTGTCAATCGTGGGGAGTGAGAAATTAGTCGCAGTCACAAAGACTTATGGCCTCATCGGGCCCGCGCGAACAGTATTCGGATACAAGTCCTCTTACCAATCAGGCGCTTGTCTGATTAATTTCATACAGTAGTTGATCGAGGAAGGGAGTCGGCCTGTAAGCCGGGTTCTGTCGAGGGCAATCATTCCTCTGGGACCCGCGTCACCGCGAGCCTCGAGCGGCCTACCCGGAAGCGCGTGCGAGACACCGCTGCGCCCGCTTGAGGGCGCTGCTTCCCTATTTGGCCTTGCTCCAGGTGGGGTTTGCCGTGCCGTCGAGTGTTGCCACCGACGCGGTGCGCTCTTACCGCACCGTTTCACCCTTGCCGGCCCGTGCCCGAAGGACACGGACTTGGGCGGTTTGCTTTCTGTTGCACTTTCCGTGGGCTCGCGCCCCCCAGGCGTTACCTGGCACCTCGTCCGCCGGAGCCCGGACTTTCCTCCATCCCCGCCCAGCTTGGCTGGTGAGAACAGCGATTGCCCAGCCGACTCTCACGCGCACGATATCGAGGGACGCGCGCGCGCT
>JASHTK010000140.1 GCA_030040575.1 Gammaproteobacteria bacterium | reverse complement strand
CTCGAGCCTCGATGGGCGGCTCGAGGAGCTCCGCGGGCGCACGGTGCTTATCGCCACTCACGATCAGCTGGCCGCGGCCCTCGCAATCATCGAGCTCGATGGCGTGGCACGGCGAATCGTCCTCTGTCCGCCTGGCCTCGCACGGGAGCACCTGCCGGGCGTCGTTGCGGGGTCCGCGGCCGACGCGTGGGTTCGTGACGCCGCAGGCCCTCAGCCGGAGGGGCTTGCCGTCTCCATTTGCGTGACGTTGAAGCCACCGACCCGTGGCCCCGTCACGCGCAGGCGTTCCCAAGAGACCGAGTGGGTGCTCCTCACCTCCGGGACGACCGGGGCGCCGAAGCTCGTGCTGCACACGCTCGCGAGCCTGAGCAGCGCGCTCGTTCGCGAACAGCGGCCTGCCGAGCCGCTCGTGTGGGCCACGTTCTACGATATCCGCCGCTACGGAGGGCTGCAGATCTACCTGAGGGCCCTGCGTGCCGGCTCGCTCGTGCTCTCGAGCGCCGGGGAGTCCCCACCGCAGTTCCTCGCTCGGGCGGCCGCTGCGGGCGTGACCCACATCTCGGGCACGCCGTCGCACTGGCGGAGCGCCCTGATGAGCGGGGCGACGGCGCGGATCGAGCCGCGCTACGTGCGTCTCTCGGGCGAGATTGCCGACCAGGCGATTCTCGACAACCTGCGAGCGGCTTACCCGCACGCGCGGATCGCGCACGCGTTCGCGACGACCGAGGCTGGGGTAGGCTTCGAGGTGAGCGATGGGCTCGCCGGTTTTCCAGCAAGCCTCGCCGCGACCGCCTCGGCGCCAATCCGAGCAGACGCGGAGGCGGATGTGCAGATTGAGGTCGTGGGCGATACTCTGCGGATCCGCTCGCCGGGCAACGCGGTGCGCTATCTCGGCGAGGGCGCGCCGCCGCTCAAGGCTCGAGAGGGCTTCGTCGATACGGGTGACCGGGTGGAGCTGCGCGACGGACGGTACTACTTTGTCGGGCGCAGCGGCGGCGTCATCAACGTCGGCGGGCTCAAGGTGTATCCGGAGGAGGTCGAGGCGGCCATCAACTCCC
Source organism: Gammaproteobacteria bacterium (assembly GCA_030040575.1). GTDB lineage: Bacteria > Pseudomonadota > Gammaproteobacteria > Steroidobacterales > Steroidobacteraceae > JASHUC01. Next base: position 3,148 of record JASHTK010000140.1, on the reverse strand, counting down.
ACCCCTGGGTGCGGATGTCGCTCGTTCGAGCACGGCGCAGTCCGATCACGGGAGCCCTCGTGGCCGCCGACGTGGTCCTCTCCGATCAGGCGGCCGGCCGCGACCGACCGGAGGAGGAGGCATTGCGCCGGGAGATTCTCGAGAGCTGCCAGCGCATCCTCGCACCCTACAAGGTTCCGGCGATGATTCGGTTTGTGCCCACCCTCGCGGTCTCGGCAGCCGGAAAGCTGGTGCGCCCGGATGCGTAACGTCATCGTGACCGGGGGCAGCCGGGGACTTGGGCTTGCGATCGCCTCGGCGCTCGCCGCGGGCGGCGACCGGGTGATCGCGGTCGCCCGAACGGAGACGGACGAGCTGCGGAGCGCCGCGCAGGAGGTCGAGCGGTCGGGAAGGGGTGCCGTGCACTTTCGCGGCTTCGACCTCACGGACATCGACGGCATCCGGGGCCTCGTGGCCGGCCTTCGCAAGCAGTTCGGGGCGCTCTACGGGCTCGTGAACAACGCCGGCCTTGGCATGCACGGATTGCTCTCGATGATGCGCGATGGGGACATCGAGCGGCTCGTCAGGCTCAACACCGTCGCGCCGGTCGTGCTCGCGAAGTACGTGCTGCGCTCCATGATGGTCGAGCGGGCGGGCAGAATCGTCAACGTGGCGTCGATCGTCGCCTCCGGCGGTTATAGCGGGCTCACCGCGTACGCGGCCACCAAGGCGGCCTTGATCGGTTTTACGCGTTCCCTGGCGCGGGAGGTCGGCTCTCTCGGCATCACCGTCAATGCGGTCGCGCCGGGCTTTATCGAGACCGAGATGACCCGGGAGCTCACGCAGGCGGACCGCGAGCGCATCGAGCGGCGCAGCGCCCTCAAGCGCCTCGCCGGACCCGAGGATATCGCGGCCGCCGTCGAGTATCTACTGAGCGAGAAGGCGAGGAACGTGACCGGTATCACCCTGACGGTCGATGCCGGCAGCACCGCCTGAACCGGGCGGTCACAGGCGCACCGCGCCCTCTTGGAGGCGCTCGAAGAGCGCCGCATCGAGCCTCACGTACGCGCCCCCGCGCCGGTCGTCGAAGTAAACCTCATCGGCGCTGAGCGTCGGATCGAAGCCCTGGCGGGCGAGGTCCTGCTTGTTGAGCTTGAAAGTACTGGTGAGCTCGATCGCCGGCACGATCCGAACGAAGAGCGGGCGGGCGTAGTCGGGAAGCTGCTCGGCGAGGTGGCTGTGGAGCCTCGGGAGCTCGAAGTCGCGGTCCACCACGACGGCGGCCATCCCCGCCCGTCCATCGGCGCCGGGGATGGCGACGCCGTACACGGCGGTGTCGGCGACGCCGCGGCAAGAGACGATGACCGCGGCGACCTCGCTCGCCGAGACGTTCTCGCCCTTCCACCGAAAGGTGTCTCCCACCCGGTCGACGAAGTAGTAAAAGCCCCGCGCATCCCGGCGCATCAAATCCCCGGTGCGGTACCAGGCGTCCCCGGCGGCCAATACGTTCCGCTCGATCTTGCGCGCCGAGGCCTCGGCATCGGCATAGCCCTCGAACCGGCCGCGCGGCTCGCCTGCGTCATCCGAGAGCTGTCCGAGGGCCTCGCCCGGCTCGTTCGGCTCGCAGCGAACGCACCGGCCGTCGGCACCGCGGAGTGGAGCCCCGGTGTGGATATCGAACTTGACGAGCGCGACCGGGAAGCGGTGCGAGAGAAAGGCGGGGATGCGCCCGATGGCACCGGGCTCGCCCTCGCAGTTGTAGAGCGAGAAGCTCCCCTCCGTCGAGGCGTAGTACTCGAGGATCTGCGGGATGTGGAAGCGGCTCTTGAACGGCTCCCACACCTCGGGCCGCAGGCCGTTCCCGCAGCAGAGCCGCAAAGCATGGTGCGTCTCCTCGCGCTGCGGCGGACTGTGGAGGAGGTAGCGGCACAGCTCGCCGATGTACTGAAAGAGCGTGCAGCGCTCGGCGATGAGATCGCTCCAGAACTCGCTCGCCGCGAAGCGCTCCCGCAGGACGACCGTCCCTCCGCCGACGAGCGGCGCGCCCGCTGCAACGACGCCCCCGATGCTGTGGTACATCGGCAGACAGTCGTAGAGTCGATCCGTCGGCCGCGTGTCCATCATGCCGGCGAACCAGTGCGTCCACTGCATCACCCGGAAGTGACTGACGGCCGCCGCCTTGGGCAGCCCGCTCGTGCCCGAGGTGTAGATGTAGAGCGCACGATCCTCGAGCGCGGGTGGCGGCCGCTCGGCGGCCGTGAGCGGCTCCGCGGACGCCGCTGTGATCTCGTGCTCGAGCCGCGGCAGGCCGTGACTTGCGGCGCCGTGAGCCCAGCACTTCACGCCGGGCGCAGTGCGGTGCTCGGCGCTGCGCAGTGCCGCGGCGAGCGTCGCCCCGGCGACGATGGCGCGCGGCGCGACGAGGTTGATGCAGTGAGCGAGCCGCTCGCCGGTGAGGTGAGTGTTGAGGAGGGCGCAGATCGCTCCGATGCGATTGAGCCCGATCCAGAGCGCCAGGTAGTCGGGACAGTTTGGCATCAGCAGGCACACGACGTCGCCTGCGCCCAGCCCGATCGAGAGGCCCCAGCGCGCGTAGCGATGAGAGGCGTCGGCCAATCCGCGGTAGGTGAGGGCCGCCTCCCGCGAGACGAGCGCGGGCGTATCGGCGAACCGGTCCGCGAGCCGATCGATCACTTCGGGCCAGGTGGCCGAGCGGTGGCGCTCGATCGGGGCGGTGAGCTCGAGCGCGCGCGTCCAGGCTTTGAGGGCTGGATTCACGTTTTTTCCATCCGAGCGGTCATAATGTTGAAGCGCACACGGAACGGGTGGAATTCTGCATGAAAAGAGAGACGATTGCCGTGCACGGGGGCTTCGATTCGGACCCGGCGACCCGGGCCGTCGCGGTGCCGATCTACCAGACGGTCGCCTACTCGTTCGACAGCGCGGAGCACGGCGCGGCCCTGTTCAATCTGGAGGTGGAGGGGTACCGGTACTCGCGCATCGCGAATCCGACGAACGCCGTGCTCGAGCAGCGCGTCGCGGAGCTCGAGGGCGGCATCGACGCGTTGAGCGCCAGCACCGGACAGGCGGCGCTCCTCTACTCCCTGCTCGCGCTCGCGGAGTCGGGACGCAACATCGTCTCGATTCCCCAGCTCTACGGCACGACGCA
>JASHTK010000139.1 GCA_030040575.1 Gammaproteobacteria bacterium | reverse complement strand
CGCGGCCGCCGCGAGCGCGGTGCGCTCGAGGAAGCGGCGTCGCGCGCGGCCGGCACCGCTGAGGGCAGGGGGCCTCGATTGCTCTTTGGCCTTCATCGGGTCTTGATTGGACATGGCTCTGCCCTCGGATCGGAAGTTCAGGATCGCGCTCGGCTAAGCTAGCATTCCCCGCCGCGACGCCGGTAGGGTCGGGCTGCCGCATCATGCCACCAACGCGAAACAGAGTCTGGCGCCTCGTGAGCCTCGCCGTGCTCGCCCTCGTCACATCCACGATCGCCTGGCTCATCGCAAGACCCACGCGGATTCCGATCGGTCCCTACCGGCTCGAGGCCCGCCTGCGCGGCGAGGGCCGTCCGGCGGTGGTCTTCGAGTCGGACCTCGCGGGAGGGTTCGCTCCCTACCAGGCGCTGCAGGATCGACTCGCGGAGCAAACCCGGACCCTCACCTTCGAGCGGGCGGGCCTCGGACGATCGGGCTCCGGCCCGCAGCCGCCGACGGCCGAGCAGGGCGCGCGGGAGCTGCGCGTGCTGCTCGGCGTCGCGGGCATCGAGCCCCCGGTGATCCTCGTGTGTTACGCCGCCGGGTGCCTCTACGCGCGGGTATTCGCCCATGACTTCCCCGCCGAGACGGCGGGCATCGTATTCGTGGACCCGGTGACCGAGGGGTTCTACGACCGGATCCGCAAGGCCTCGCCAGCCGGATGGAGCCAAGCCGAGGCCAAGATGTCCGCGGGGGCGCGCCGCGAGCTCGCCGCGCTTCCCGCGACGCTCGATGAGGCGCGCGCTGCCTGGCCGCTGCCGCAGGTGCCGTGCGTCGTCGTCACGGCGATGAAGCCGCTCGGTGAGTGGCCCTTCGCCTCGCGCGAGGACCTGCTGCAGTGGCTCACGGAGAGCGAGGGCTTGGTCGCCCGCCTGCCCGAGGTGACCCACATCGTGCTGCCGCAGGCGACCCACGCGAGCGTGCTCAAGGACGATGAGCTCGCGAAGGCCATCCTGCAGATGCTCGAGCGCGTGAAGGGCGTGTAGCCGGAGCGGCCCGCTCGAGCGGTCCGGCAGGGGGTTGCCCGAGGCGCGCTAGGCTCCGGGCAGGCTCGCGATCTCGCGGGGCGCGCCGGGCGGCGCCTGGCCGGCGCGGTGGCTCGCATCGAGGCGGTGCAGGAGCGGCAGCATCAGGATCGAGGCGGCCGTCCCGGCGACCGCCACCCAGCCGAGCACCCAGAAGAGGTGGATGTAGAGCGGCAGCGTCGCGAGCGGATCGGTCATGCCGGCCGGCACGCTCGCGTAGTTCGCCACGTCGCTCCCGAGGTACTGGGCGATGCCGCTCGCGAGCAGCCATGCGCCCATCATCAGCCCGCGCCGCGCGGGGCCGACGTAGCGCGAGACCATGGCGAGCGCGAGCCCCGAGATGAGCAGCTCGCCCACCGACTGCAGCAGATACCCCCACACCATCCACCAGGGCGACACGCGGCCGGCGACGGCGTGGTCGCCGCTCACCGCATAGACGAAGAACCCGAGCGCGAGCAGCGCGAAGCCCCAGGCGTACTTGCCGGCGACCGAGGGGTCGTGCTCGCGCCGCCCGAGCCATCCGTAGAGCAGGGCGAGCAGCGGGGAGAGCACGGCGATCCAGAACGGATTGAGCACCTGGAACTGCTCGGGCGGCACCCGATAGCCGAGGAAGTCGAGCCGGACGTTGTGCAGGGCATACAAAGTGAGGGACGTGGACATCTGCTGATAGAAGATGAAGAAGAGCATCGACTGGGCGGTGAGGAGCAGCATCGCGACGAGGCCGCTGCGCTCGCTGCGCCCGCCCCGGGCGATGAGCACCGCGAAGATCCCGAGCAGCACGAGGCCCGAGAGCCAGACGATCGCGCGCGCGACGGCGATGTTCTGCACGACGAGCGCGATCAGCACCGCGAGCACGGCCGCCCCGGCGAGCACGGCGGCGAGCCGGTCGAGCCGCAGCGGCTCGAAGTCGGGCGCGGATCCGAGGTGCGCGACGAGCCGGCGCTGCAGGCGGAACTGTGCAAGCCCGATCAGCAGCCCCGCCGCACAGGTGAGGAACGCCCAGTGCCACCCGTAGCGCACGCGCAGCCACGGCGTGAGCGACTGCGAGATGAAGGCGCCGACGTTGATCGACATGTAATACAGGGTGAACGCACCGTCGAGCCTCGAGGGGTCGTCCTCGTACAATCGCGAGACGAGGTTGCTCGGGTTCGCCTTGAACAGCCCGTTGCCGGTCGCGATGACGCCCATCGCGAGGAACAGGAGCGGGGTCGCCCAGGCGCCCGCGATGATGCGGTCCCAGGGCACCGACAGCAGGGCGTATCCGAGCGCGAGGACCATCGCGCCGAGCACCGTCGTGCGGCGCGCGCCGAGGATCTTGTCGCCGATCCACCCGCCGAGCACCGGGACCGCGTAGATCATGGCGGCGAGGGCGCCCCAGGTGAGATTCGCCCGGGCCTCGGCGAAGCCGAGGTACTCGATCATGAACACGACGAGCAGGACCTGCATGCCGTAGAAGCCGAAGCGCTCCCACATCTCGATGAGGAACAGCGCCGAGAACGCGCGCGGTCTCGAGGGCAGCGGCGCGGCGGGGCTCGAAGGGCTCTTCATCGGGTGGCCGGACGGGCTTGCGATGCGTGGGGCTCGGGCGTGAGGTGAGGTCAGCCCGACGTGCGTGCCTCGAGGAGGCTGAAGGCCGACGCGGTGGGGATGACGCGCGCGAGATGCAGCCCCGCGGCCTCGAGCAACCGCCGATACTCGCTCTCGGTGCGCTCGAGGCCGCCGGTCGCGACCAGCATCTGGATGTCGCCACGGACGACACCGACATCCTCGCGGGTCGCAGCGACGCGCTCGGGCAGGATGCGCTCGATGAGAAGCACCGTCGCCCGGCGGCCGGCTGCGGCCCGCGTGTGGCGCAGGATCGTCAGGGCGTCCGCGTCGGCCCAATCGTGGATGATGTACTTGAGCAGGTACGCGTCCGCGCCGGCCGGGACGGACTCGAAGAAGTCGGCCGCGATGAATCGCGCCCGATCGCCGAGGCCGCGGCGGCGCAGGAAGGCCGTGGCCTCGCGCTCGAGGTAGGCGAGGTCCGCAGTCGCGCCCGTGAGCCGCGGGTGGGCCCCGAGCACCGCCGAGAGGAGCGCGCCGTAGCCGCCGCCGAGATCGATCACCTCGTGAAAGCGCGAGAAGTCGTACGCCTCGACGATGGCGCCCGCGACCTGCAGCGTCTGCTCCACCATCGAGAGGTTGAGCACCGCCGCCTCCTCGGGCCGCTGCGCGATCGAGGCGAAGCCCGCGCGGCCGCCGTGGGGCGCGGCGGCTCCGGTTCTCACCGCCTCCTCCAGATGGGCGAGCGCGGCCCACGTGCGGCTTGCCCAGTGCCGCGCGAGGGCGACGAGGGACTCGGGCGAGTCCGAGCGCAGGAATTCCCCCGCCTCGGTGAGCTCGAAGCGGCCGTCGCCGAGGTCGTGACACAGGCCGAGGCTCGCGAGGGCGCGCAGCAGGCGGAAGGTCGCGTGGGGGTGAGTGCCCACCGCCTCGGCGACCGCCGAGCTGCTCGCCGCCCCGGCCGCGAGCCGGTCGGGGATGCCGAGCCGCACCGCCGCGTGAATCACCTGCGTGCTCCAGCACCCGGTGATCAGAGAGGCGGTCGCCGCCCGGATCGGCGATGCGCGCGGCGACCTCACGGCGGCGCTCACGCCTGGTGAATGGCCTTGGTGACGAGGCAGGCGTCGAGGCCCTCCGGACCGTCCTCGGCGCCGTGGCCGCTCTCCTTCACGCCGCCGAACGGGGAGTCGGCCGCGGCCATGCCGACCGTGTTGATGCCGACCATGCCGGCCTCGATCGCATCGCCGATCAGCAGCGCACGCTTGGCGGACTCCGTGAACGCGTAGGCGGCGAGACCGTACGGCAGACGGTTTGCCTGCTCGACGGCCTCCTCGAACGTCGCGAAGGGCGTGAGGACGGCGACCGGACCGAAGGGCTCCTCGTTCATGATGCGCGCGCTCACCGGAACGTCGCAGAGGAGCGTCGGCTGCCAGAAGAAGCCCTCCCGGCCCTGCCGCTCGCCGCCGGCACGCAGCTTCGCTCCGCACGCGACGGCATCGGCGATGAATCGCTCCATCGCCGCGGGACGCCGGGGGTTCGCCATCGGCCCCATCTGGCTCGTCTCGAGCAGGCCGTCCCCGACGCGGACCTTGCCGAGCCGCTCGCCGAAGGCCACGACGAACCGGTCGTAGATCCCCTCCTGGACGTAGAAGCGGGTCGGGGAGACACAGACCTGGCCCGCGTTGCGACACTTGGCGGCGGCGAGCAGCTCGACCGCGCGCCCGAGGTCGGCGTCGTCGAACACGATGACCGGAGCGTGGCCCCCGAGCTCCATCGTGGTGCGCTTCACCGTCGCCGCCGCGAGCGTGAGCAGGTGCTTGCCGACGGCGGTCGATCCGGTGAAGGAGAGCTTGCGGATGAGCGGTGAGGCGAGCAGGTGCCGGGAGACCTCATCCGGCACGCCGAACACGAGCTGCACGACCCCGGCCGGCAGCCCGGCGTCCACCAGGGCGCGAACCACCTCGAGCGCCGAGCCTGGCGCCTCCTCGGCGGGCTTGAGGATGACCGAGCAGCCTGCCGCGACCGGGGCGCCGAGCTTGCGGCCCGGATTGCCGATCGGGAAGTTCCACGGCGCGAAGGCCGCGACCGGCCCGACCGGCTCCTTCACGACGAGCGAGCGAGTCCCGGTCGGCCGAACGAGCACCCGGCCGTACGTGCGGCGGCACTCCTCCGCGTAGAACTCGAACAGATTCGCGGTCACGAGCGCCTCGAGCCGAGTCTCGGCGAGGGTCTTGCCCTCCTCGAGCGTCGCCACCCGCGCAATGTGGTCCACGCGCTGGCGAATGAGCTGGGCCGCGCCCTTCAGCACCTTCGCCCGCTCCTCGGCCGTCGAGCGCCGCCACTGCCGGAAGGCGCGGTCGGCGGCCTGCAAGGCGCGGTCGAGATCCGCCGCGTCGGCGAGCGGCAGGTCCCCGAGGCCTCCGCCCGTCGCCGGATTGATGACTCGGTGCACCCGGCGGTGGCCGGCGCCGATCCATTCGCCGTCGATGTACAGTCTGAGTTCTGCGTGGGCAGTCATGGCTCGCTCATCGTCCCCGCGCGGGCGGGGCGCTGCGCTCGAGCGTAAAGTCTAGCAGCTTCACCGGGTCCCCGACCGGGCTGCGCCTCGGAGCACGCCGCCGGGGTGCGCCTGAGGGCTCCTTATGACGAATGGGGAATGCAGGCTGTGTCGCGGTTGCGCGCTCTCGGCGGCAAGCGCTTGCCGCAGGCGTGACGTTGCTCACAGCGCGCCGTGCCCCGCTGCTGCCACTTTTCCGGGGCCGAACCTCCGAGATCCCGGTCCCCATGGCCAGAGTCCAGCTCCACGAAACGCGCAAGCTCGTCCTGCCGCTCGATACGGCGGTCGACGCGGTGCTCGAGCTCGATTGCGAGCAGGGCGGCGCGCTCGCCTTCGGGACGATCTTGAGCGCGCAGATCGAGTCGGAGCCCGAGCCCGGCCTGAAGCTCATCGTGCAGCGGCGCGGCACCGAGACCTCCGAGAGCCGCAAGTTCGAGCTGCCGATCCTCGCCGCCGCCTTCATTCGCTACTGCTGGAAATGTCGCATCCCCCTGCCGCGCCACGGGGCGAAGAGGATCGAGATCGGGCCGGAGGGCTTCATCTTCACGATCGAGGGGACCGTCGAGGTCGTGCGGCGCCACGGCGCCCTGCCGCGACGCGAGGCGCCTCGCGCGGCCGTCGCGGCCGTGCCCGCCAGCGAGCCGGTGTCCGTGCCCGTGCCCGCGACCGAGGAGCCTCCGGAGAGGGTGGCGAACGCGAATTGAGGCCGCCGCAGACCACGGGACCGGTGGCCGGCGGCCCGCGGGGCCGCATCGCAGTCGCCGCCGCCGCGGCCCTCGTCGTCCTGCTCGCCTCGGTCAATTTCCTCGCCGGGCTCGGCCGGCCCGCCCATCCGATCTGGGATGAGAGCTACTACCTCACCGCCGTCGAGCGCTACGAGGAGCACGTCGCGCAGTTTGCGAGCCACCCCCCGCTCGGCCTCGCGCTGATCGCCGCAGGCGATGCGCTGCTCCATCCGAATCGCGCGCTCGACACGCGCCGCATCGGATGGGACAAGCAGATCGCGGGCGATCGGCTTCCCCGCGGGTACTCCTTCGCGGGCGTGAGGCTCGCCGCGGGGCTGTTCGCCGTCCTCGGGGCGGCGCTGTTCTTTGCGCTGATGCTCGCTCTCACCCGCTCGCCGCTCGCCGCGCTCTCGTTGAGCGGTCTGTATGTGCTCGAGAACTCCTTCATCGTGCAGTTCCGCGCCGCGCAGCTCGATGCGTTCCAGATCGCCTTCGTGCTCGCGGCGCTGCTGTGCTTCGTCGTGAGCGCGCGGCGGGGCGCGCGCAGCTCGCCGGGGCTCGAGCTGCTCCTCGGCGTGTGCCTCGGGCTTGCCGTCGCCGTGAAGCTCAATGCGGCCGTGCTCGCGCTGCTCGGGGCGATGCTCATCGCACGACGCATCGGGCTCGGCTGGCGCTCCACCCCGAAGGCGCGGCTGCTCCTCACCGCGGGGCGCGACGGCGCCCTCATGGCGGGAGGGTTCGGCGCGGCGATCGCCGCGGTCTTCGCGATCCACGTCGCCGTCAACCCCATCGCGCCCGATCCAGCGAGCCCCGCCGGCCGCAAGGACCTGACTTTCCTCTCCGGCCCCTACGCGGCGTACCTGCGGGGCGCCCGGCCGCTCTCGCCCGAGGTCGTGTGGGACGCGACGCGGGATTACTTCCGATTCATGGGGGCCGACTTCGCCGGGGTGCCGCGGACCGATCCGAACGGCTCGGCGCCTCTCGGCTGGCCGCTGCATCGTGGGGCGGTCAACTATCGATGGGACTCGATCGGCAAAGTGACGGCGTACGTGCAGCTCGCCGGCAATCCCGTCGCCTGGGGGCTCGGCCTCGCCGGTGTCATCGCGACGCTCGCGCTCCTCGCGCTGCCGCCGCCCGCCGGCTCCCCGATGCGCGATCGCACGGCGCAGCGCGAGCGCCGTGCGCTCATGATCATGCTCGCGCTGCAGTATCTCGTGTTCATGGCCGTGCATGCGTATCTCGGGACCCAGCGCGTCATGTACCTCTATCATTATTTCATCGCGCTCCTCATCAGCTTCGCTCTGGTGCCGCTCGCCGCGGCCGAGGCGGCCGAGCGCTGGCCCGCGCTGCGCGCGTGGCGGCCGGGGCTGCTCGGGGCGATGTGCGCGCTGCTGTGCGCCGGCTTTCTCTTCTATGCGCCGCTCAGCTTTCACTGGGACCTCACCCACGGGCAGTGCGAGCGGCGCAACGTGCTGCAGCACATCGTGCATTGCCAGTAAGCGGCGAGCATTGACTTCTCAATACCGGATGGCCGAGTATTCCGGGCGATCCGCTTGCGACCTCGATGCGCCGGGCCGGCGGCGAGCGGGTGACCGTGTGGAGGGGCATGGTCCAGTTCGACAGGCACGCATGGTTCGCGCAGCACATTCTCGTGCACGAGATGCGGCTGCGCGGCTATCTGCGGCGGTTCCTGAAGGGCCGCTGCGACGTGGCGGACGGCATCCAGGAGACCTACGCGAGGCTGCTCGGCCTGCCGGACGGCGCCCTGGCGCGCATCCGCGATCCGCACGCCTTTCTGTTCGCGGCGGCGCGCAACGTCGCGCTCGAGTGGGTGCGCCGGGAACGGAGGATTTTCCGCGACCCGATGGCGGAAACGCGCGCGGCGTGCGTCTTAGACGAGGAGCCGAGCGCGTACGAGCAGTTGAGCGCTCGGCAGGAGCTCAATCTCCTCGCGAGGGCCGTCGCATCGCTGCCGGAGCGATGCCGTCAGGTGCTCACACTCCGCAAGCTCTATGGTCTGTCGCAGAGAGAGATCGCCGCGAGGCTCGGCATCTCGGAGAACACCGTCGAGAAGCATGCCGCGAACGGGGTCAGGCTGTGCGCGGAGTACCTGTTCGCGTTCGAGCACAGCGCGGGTCGATCGGCAGGCGAGCCGGTGGATTGCGAGGCTCGACGCGCGGCGCTTGGCAGGGAAGCGGCGCGCGCGATTCGAGCGCTGGCGGTCGTCGAGCCCGAGCTGTGACGCCGCCTTCAGGCGGCTCGCGGCGGTGTGGGCACGACTCGATGCCCTGCGGCCCGCCGGCCTCGAGCGCATCCTCCTGCCGCTGCTCGGGTGCGCACGGGCCCGCGAGCGCCGCTGAGCGCTAGAACTGCAGTCGCAGCCCGACCCGCCAGGTAAACCCGTAGGTATCGAAGTAGACCGGGTTGGTCGGATAGCCGTTCCCGCCGGGCGCGATCGGCGGGTAGCGGTTGAAGAGGTTGTCGAGCGCGGCGAACACCTGCAGGGACTGATTGCCCTGGTTGAAGTAGGGCAGCGTGTAGTTGAGCGTCAGGTTGACGTAGGTCACCGAGGGGACGTGGTTGTTGTTGATGCTTGCGGCGTAGGTCGTGCTGTAGCCCGGCTCGCCGGGCGAGAGCACGGGCAGGTTCGTGTTCGGATCGACGGCCTCGAAGATTCCCTCCCCGATCACGTGCGCTTGGAGCACACCGGTGAAGGGCCCGTTGTCGTAGGTGAGGAACGCGTTGCCCTGCCACTTCGGCGAGAAATTGAAGTCGCCGAAGGCGGGCGCCGGCCCCGAGACGCCGGCGTAGTTGTACACGGGAAGTCCGGCGCCCGGGCTGATGACCTGCTCGTACTGGTACGTGGCGAGCACGCGCAGGTCGAGGCTGTCGGTGCGCCCGGAGACGATGCGGGCGAGCGGCAACTTGTAGTCGACCTCGTAGTCGAAGCCGCGCGTCACGTAGCTGCCGATGTTGAGGTTGTTGCTGTTGACTCCCGTGATGTCGCTGAATCCGCCGGTCTCGTTTAGGGTGCCGGTGAGGAACTGGCAGTAGTACTTCAAGCCGTCGTAGCACGCGGTGATGAAGTCGCTCGCGCCGATGTTGGCGATCGCATCGTAGATGACGAGGTCGTACCAGTCGGTCGAGACCTGCAGTCCATCGAGGGCGCCTTGCGGAGTCAAGACGACGCCGAGCGTGGTGGTGTTCGCCTGCTCCGGCCGCAGTCCCACGATCGGGCTGCTCGACCCGGAGGCGACGCGTGCGACGTCGACCGGCACGCCGAACAGGGCCGAGCCCGGCGGATTGACCCAGGGGTTCGCGACGGTCCCGAACAGGCCGCCCACATCGACGGTCTGCGCCCACAGCTCGTAGAAGCTCGGCGCGCGGGTGTCCCGCGACTGGGTGGCGCGGAATCGCAGCCAGTCGGTCGCGTCCCACACGACACCGGCTTTCCAGCTCGGGAAGTTGTAGCTGGCCGAAGTCCCGGCGAGCGTGTTGCTGTCCCTGAACTGGGTCTCGCGCAGGGCGAGGTCGAGCTCGAGGCTCTTCGCGAGCGTGAGGTCCTTCAGCACCGGCACGCTGAGCTCGCCGAACCCCTCGAGGTCATCGAGGTCGCCGCTGTAGTCCTGTCCGTAGCTCAAGAAGTACTGGTTGTACCAGGGCTGCTGCGCGAGGTCGTGCGTGACGCTCGCCATGGAATGCCGGTCCTCCACGCCGAAGGACGCCGCGATGGGCCCGGCGCCCCAGCCGGAGGAGAGATCGCCGTGGACCGTGGCGGAGATGACCTGCTGGGTGAAGGCCGAGTCCTGGTGCAGCGTGCGGTACGCGTAAGCGAGCGCGGCCTCACTCGCCTTGTCGGTGCCGAACAGGTCGAGCGGCACGCACCCGGTGCTCACCGCAAGCGGATTGTAGGCGGGGTTGCCCGGGATCGTGGCGGCGCAGACGATCTGGCCGGCGGGATTGACCGCCGCATCGAGCGCCCAGTTGAAGAAGTCGTAGGTGTTGGCGGGCAGGGGCGCGTTGCCCGGAAGCAGCGGGGAGGAGCCGAAGTACTCGACGATGTCGTTCGCGAGCCTCTCGCGGGTGCCGTTCTCGCCCCACTCGTAGTACCCATCCCACGTCCACCCGTCGAAGAGGTCGCCCTTCAATCCGAGCACGGCGCGGCCGACGTTGTTCGTCGTGTCGTTCTGCAGTGAGAGCAGGTTGCCCACGTCCTCATCGAAATACGCCGGGGCGCCACCCATCGCCGCGGCGACCGAGGCGGGCAGGTACGGGTTGGTCGGCAGGATGACGTTGGCCGGGAAGCCGTACGACCCGTCGCCCGCCTGCGAGTTCGTGGCGCGGCGCTGCGAGAACGACAGATCGAGAGTCGCCTGCAGCGTGTCTGTCAAGTCGTAGCTCGCATGGTCGTAGAGCGACCAGTGCGTGACGGGCGGCCGGATGGTGACCCCGTCATAGTAGTTCGGGCCGCTGCCCGCCTGGGTCGCCGTGAAGGGGCCCGCGCCCGAGCCGTAGGTGCCCGGATTGAACGGAACGAGCGCGGTGCCCGCGCTGTTGAACATCCCGAGGATGGCGCCGGGGAAGTTGAACGCCCCGACCGACTGGAGCATGCCGTTGTAGGGGTAGTACGTCGTGCCGTTGTCGCCGATGATGTAGTGCGGCAAGCCGTTCTCAAGGTAGCCCGTGTTCGTGAACTCCGCCGGAGCCTGCTCGCACCACGGGCGCACCTCCCCGCAGATCCCGATGCCCTGGGAGTCCTCGTACTCGGCGGCGACCACGTTGTGCCCGCGGTTGTCCGCGAACCCCGTGCCCCACATGGCCGCGGCGTGCAGGTCTCCGCCGTCGCCGTAGCTCGTCTCACCGCCGTCCACCTGCAGCTTGAATCCCTGGAACTTGTCGTTGAGGATGATGTTGACGACGCCGGAGATGGCATCCGAGCCGTAGGCCGCCGATCCGCCGCCCGTCTCCACGTCCTCGCGGGCGATCATGATCGAGGGCACGACGTTGAGGTCCACCTGTCCGCCGGCCGCCGTCGGCACGAAGCGCTCGGAGTCGACCAGCGTGAGCGTGCGGGTCCCGAAGAACGGATCGAGCCCGCGGAGGTTCGCGAACTGCGCGCCGATGTAGAAGTTGCCGAGGCCGATGTTCGCCGCACTCGTGAAGTTCGAGTTCGCGGGCATCTCATTCAGCACGTCGCCCGCGTTGATGAGCCCGAGGGACTGGATCATGTCGCTGTTGATGACCGTGATCGGGGTGGGCGAGGTGAACGTGCTCTCCTCGATGTGCGAGCCGGTGACGACCACCTCTTGCAGCCCCTGGCCGGAGGCCTGTCCCGAGGGAGCACCCGACTGCGCGACCTGCTGATCGGGGGTCTGGGGCGAGCCGGCCTGCGCGATGAGATTGCGGGTAGCGGCGCCCCGGTCGTCCCCGGACGAGGCGGATTTCGCGGCGGGCACGGCCTTTGCGCCGGGCGCAGCCT